>JBBQMQ010000105.1:0-10656 GCA_038329115.1 Bacteroidales bacterium | reverse complement strand
TACAAATTACGAGATGGAAGGTTCTGCTATTGCCGGTTTATCGAAACTAATGGGACACAAAGCGATGACTGTTTGTTGTATAATAGCCAACCGACGCGTAGAAGCTGCAAATACGGACTATAAAGAATATATTGAAAATCTGGTTTCAACAGTTCTGGACAGAATTTAATACTCAAGTGAAATGATTACGGATAAAGTTTCATATAAATATTATATCGAACGTGATTTAAAAGCTTACGAGCTAAAAAAGTTATCGTTATACAATTATTTATGGATGGATACAGTTCGTTTTCAATTGCGAATGCGCAAAATTGAGTATTTACACAATAAGCGTCGCAAAAATATTTTTCTAAAAATTCAATTGATTTTTCTTGAATTTCTAAATCATCAACTGGCTGTAAAACTGGGCTTTTCCATCCCTAAAAACGTTTTTGGAGCAGGTCTTTGTATAGTTCATTATGGAACTATTGTGGTAAGTTCAAAAGCAAAAATAGGCGAGAATTGCCGCATACATCCTTCAACTTCCATTGGCGAATACAATGGAACTCCAACAATCGGCAACAATGTATATATTGGTCCGGGAGCAAAACTTTTTGGGGAGATTAAAATTGGAAATAATGTGGCAATTGGTGCCAACGCTGTGGTGAACTCCGATATTCCTGATAATGTTACAGTTGGTGGCATTCCTGCAAAAATCATTTCTAAAAAAACTTCGTTGGAAATTGATGTTTTTCCTAAGAATTTCTTAAACTCAACAAAATGAACAACAATACTATAGCTGCAATATCTACAGCTCCGGGTATAGGAGGAATAGCTGTAATCAGGGTTTCAGGAATTGATGCACTAAAAAATTGTGATAAAATCTATGAACCCTTCAAAAAAGACAGTTCAATTTTAAAACAGACACCGAATACAGTAAGCATTGGCAACATTATTAATTCTGATAATGAAGCAGTTGATGAAGTGTTGGTAACGGTTTTTCATGCACCATATTCATTTACCGGTGAAAATATTGTTGAAATTTCATGTCACGGTTCAGTTTTTGTGCAACAACAAATTCTGCATTTATTGCTAGAAAATGGGTGCGAATTAGCTAAACCGGGTGAATTCACTCAACGGGCTTTTCTAAATGGCAAAATGGATCTTTCACAAGCTGAGGCAGTTGCGGACTTGATTGCATCTACTTCAGCCGCCTCACATCGCATGGCCATGAATCAAATGCGTGGAGGCTTTTCGGGTGAATTACAAAAACTTCGTGGTCAATTACTTGATTTTGTTTCACTTGTTGAATTAGAATTGGATTTTAATGAAGAGGACGTTGAATTTGCTAATCGCAGTAAGTTAAAAAATCTTGCAATTGAAATTGAACAGCTCATCTCGAAACTTTCCAATTCATTTCGTGTAGGAAATGCGCTCAAAAATGGAATTCCGGTTGCTATTGTTGGTGAAACTAACGTTGGAAAATCAACCCTATTGAATGTGTTGTTGAATGAAGAAAAGGCAATTGTATCTGATATACACGGAACTACCAGAGATGTGATTGAAGATGCGGTGAATATTGATGGAATAACTTTTCGATTTATTGATACTGCAGGAATTCGTGACACAAAAGATAAAATTGAAAGTATGGGCATAGAACGTACTTATCAAAAAATTGAACAAGCCGCAATTGTACTCTGGATATTAGATTGCACTCAATTAAGTGAGCACATGGAGTGGCTAACTGAAAGAATTTCAAAAAGATCAGTTGGTAAAAAAGTTATATTGGTTTTCAACAAAATAGATAAAATTGCGGAAGATGAACGCGAGGTTTTATCGGAGCTTTTTGAACAATTTGAAGGAGAACGTATTTATATTTCTGCCAAAGAACAAATAAATACTGAAAGTCTTAAAAAATCATTAATCGAGGCAGCTCAACTTCCTGAAATTCATTCAGGCGATGTGGTGGTAAGCAATATCAGACATTTTGAAGCGCTGAAAAAATCACAATCTGCTATTGTCCGGGTAATTGAAGGATTGAATTCGGAGATTTCGGGCGATTTTCTCTCTCAGGATATTCGTGAATGTATGTATCACTTAGGGGAAATAACAGGCCAGATATCTAATAATGAAATACTTGGAAATATATTCGGGAAGTTTTGCATTGGAAAATAATTTACAATTATTGACGAATAGAATGTATCAGACAGATTGGTTTGCGGAAAGAAATGGCTGAAGTTTACTTCTCTAATAACTAATAGGTATTAAGATTCTAATCTATTCAATTTGTTCAATAGTTCATTGCCAGATGAACTTATTAAACATCTGCAAAAAGATTAAATAAATAAGAATAATCATTCAATTCATATTTACACCTTCAAAGTGCTATAAATTGCACTATCCTCCATTTATCACTCTCGAAACAACTCATTTCGCACTAAAAGTGCAATAAATTACTCTTTTTTATTTTATTTGAAATAAAATATCTATTTTTGCAGAAAAAAGAGCAATATAATGCAAAACAACAACTTAATACAGACCATTAAGGACAGACGAGAAATGCTAAGGGTAACTCAGGAAACCTTAGCTGAATTGTCAGGTGTAGGACTTCGAACACTTAAACTCCTGGAAACTGGCAAGGGTAACCCTACCCTACTCACTTTACAGAAATTGGCAGATGTGTTGGGATTAGAAGTTTGTTTTCAAGTCAAGAAAATGCAAAACTTTGATAAATGAGAGCCGCAAAAGTATTTTACAAAGGAGAAGAAGCTGGTTTGCTTACACAGCAGGATGACGGAAAATTCACATTTCGTTATGCTGACTTATGGTTAAATGATACCGGCAAAGCCTCAATAAGTCTCACTTTGCCTAAAACTCAACAAGAATATAATTCGGATTTTCTTTTCCCATTCTTTTTTAATATGCTTCCAGAAGGTTCAAACAAACAAGTAGTTTGTAAATCAATGAAAATTGACGAAAACGATTTTTTTGGTTTATTGCTTACTACTGCCCAATATGATACAATTGGAGCTATTACCGTTACGAAAATAGAAGATTAATTATGAGTATGCCAATCATTAAATACTGCCCTGGAACATTAACTGCAGGTTGCGATACCTACAGCAAAACTGCTCTTAATCGGTTATTCAACGGTAGAAGTGTATATCATATATTGCCTTATGAGTCACCAGCTACCAATGAAGCTACTGACGAGCTTTTTTTAGAAAGCAGAAAACGTATTTCTATTTCTGGTGTCCAGGAAAAATTTTCGGTACTATTAGAAAAAAACAAACTACGACTTATTAAAGCCGGAGAGCGTGGAAATTATATTCTGAAACCCATACCCAATGTTGGAAAAAACAGTGACCAAATGCCAGCCAATGAGCACCTGACCATGCAAATTGCCAGACAGGTTTACGCTATTGAAACAGCTGAAAGCGGGTTGATATTTTTCAAAGATGGGACACCGGCATACATAACCAAGCGATTTGATATAATAGAGGATGGCAGCAAATTAGCCAAAGAAGATTTTGCCTCATTAGCTGGTAGAACGCCCCAAACACATGGGGAGCACTATAAGTATTTGGGCAATTATCTCGAATTATTCGAACTAATGAAAAAATACTTGCCAGCTTATCAGTTGGAAGCTCCAAAACTTTTTAAGTTACTTGTATTCAATTATTTGTTTTCAAATGGCGATGCTCATTTCAAAAACTTTTCTTTGATCGAAACACCTTTTGGTGATTTTCGGTTAAGTCCTGCATACGACTTACTTAATACCAGAATACACATAAATGATTCGGATTTTGCATTGGAAGATGGACTTATACCCAAAAGTACAAATCAGGGCAACATCATTGTACAATTTCAGTTACTTGGGGAAAAAGCAGGATTAAGTGATCGCCAGGTGCAAGAAATATTGAATAAATTGGTTTCGAATCAAAACAAAGTAGAACAACTAATTGATGCTTCTTTTCTGACTGACACAATTAAACGCAATTATCTTCAGTCATACCAAACAAGATTAAAGAAGTTGATACGTTAATAAGTCTCATTTTTGAGGTACAATTGTTAGAAAAGAGAGATTATAAGTCTCTCTTTTCTAATACTTTTAAATTCCCAACGAAGCTCTTACCGCTTCAATTTTCTTATTGGCAGCTGCATCGGCAGCATCGTATTCAGAGCGAGATTTCATTTCACCACGTACTTCAATGTAGAACTTGATTTTAGGTTCTGTTCCCGATGGGCGTACAGAAATTTTCGTTCCATCTTCGGTAAAATATTGGAGTACATTCGATGTTGCAGGAAAATCCAAATTATTTAATTCTCCTGTTACTATATTCTTCATTTTCAATGAATCATAATCTTTAATGACACTTACTTTTGAACCGGCAATTTCTTTTGGAGGGTTTGCACGGAAATTTTTCATCATTTGAATGATTTCTTCAGCTCCTGACTTTCCTTTGCGAACTACTGAAATTCCTTTTTCTTTTCCAAAACCGTATTCAACATAGATATCTTGCAACAGTTCAAACAGCGTTTTACCATTATCTTTTGCCCATGCTGCTATTTCAGCCATTAATGCGCACGAAGAGACAGCATCCTTGTCACGAGCAAAATCTTCAGGCAAAAATCCATAACTTTCTTCGCCACCACCAATATACTGTTTTTTACCTTCATTTTCGCGAATTACAGCAGCAATCCATTTGAAACCAGTGAAACAATCGAACATTTCTACGTCATTTCGTTCGGCAATTTGTTTAATGATTTCTGTAGTAACAATTGTTTTCACAATATACTGATTACCTGTCAGTTTCCCCAATTCCTTCCAACGACGAATCAGATAATAAATAAAAATCAACGCTGTCTGATTTCCATTTACTAAAATCCATTCACCTTTGTCGTTCTTCACAGCAATTCCTAACCGGTCAGCATCAGGATCAGAAGCCATAACAATATCTGCATCAACTTCCTTGGCTTTATTTACAGCCATTTCGAGGGCTGCTGGTTCTTCGGGATTTGGAGAAACAACTGTCGGAAAATTACCACTCACCACATTTTGTTCGGGAACGGGAATTATGTTGGCAAAACCATATTCTATTAAAGCTCTTGGGATTAGCTTTACACCTGTGCCGTGAATCGGAGTGTAAACAATCTTCAAATCGCTGTTGCGTTTGATTGAATCCGGTGAAAGTGAAAGTTTTTTGATATTTTCAATAAAAGCTTTGTCAATTTCTTCGCCGATAATTTCGATTAGTGCCGGATTTCCATTGAATTTGATATCATCTACACTCGTAATTTTAGTTACTTCAGTAATTACATTTTCATCATGTGGAGCAATCATTTGAGCTCCATCGTCCCAATATGCTTTGTAACCGTTGTATTCTTTCGGATTGTGTGAAGCTGTTAAAATAATACCACTTTGACATCCTAATTTGCGTATAGCAAAAGAAGCTTCCGGAGTTGGGCGAAGATCTTCAAATAAATAAACTTTAATTCCATTTGCCGAGAAAATATTGGCCGAAATTTCTGAAAAAAGACGGCTGTTGTTGCGACAATCATGTCCGATAACAACTGAAATTTGCTGTACCTGAGGAAATTGTTCAATGAGGTAATTGCTCAAACCTTGTGTTGCAGCTCCTACAGTGTAAATATTCATGCGGTTGGTTCCGGCACCCATAATTCCACGCAAACCACCTGTTCCAAATTCCAAATCACGATAAAACGATTCAATCAGTTCAGTTTTATCATCAGCATTCATCAATCGACGAACCTCGTTTTTTGTCTCTTCATTGTAGTTTCCGGTCAGCCAGCCTTGCGCCTTGGCCATTACTTCATTTAGTAATGTATTGTTTTCCATATTGTTGATAGTTTGATAATTTGTTTTTATTTGAGCGATAAAAATACATTTTTTTTTTGAAAGTAAAAAGACCTTTTCGACGTCTATTTGTTTAAACAAAAAAAGCTGTGTAAAAGATTTCACACAGCTTCATTTAATTGATTATTTAGAAAAAACTATTTCTTCATGTTTGGTAATTCCAGACCGTAACCTTTTTTCTTGTCCTCAGCTTTCAGCATAAATGCTACCAAAAATGCCAATACGCCAAATATCATAAAAATTAAGTTAGCTTTGGTATAATCATACCGTAAAGCAAACTTTTTATTATCAATTTCTTTATAAGAAGCTTTTACACAAGCATCTTCAACTTGTTGCTGAATTTTATCTTTATCAACTACCGGTAATGCTTGAACTGCACTAAGATTCAGGTTGACCAGTTGGTTTTTAAATCCGGTAAATCCTGTTGTGTCCTGAATACCTTCGTATTGAGTATTTATCAACACTTCATTTATCAAGCGTGTAGTGGTTTTATCTACTGCTTTGTCAAACTCAATTGTACTGAGATTCATTTGCGGTTTTAATTGAGTGTATGTTTCAATTACAGCATCTTTCACAACAACTTTAGCTTTTGAAACAGTTGGATTTGAAGCACTCAGCACAATTCCAATTAATAATGGAACTCCCATTAAACCCCAGTTTTGAATCCAGAAAATCAATGCATAAGCTGTACCAAGTTGTTTTTCAGGAATGATTTTCGGAACTGAAGGCCACATAGCTGAAGGAACAAGCGACAATGCAATTCCAAGAACCACCGTTACAGCCATTGCCAACATCCAGTTATTCAAAAATGGAATAGAAAAAATACCATGAACAAAAATCAACAAAACTGCTCCCACAATCATAATGGTCGCTCCTCTTCCTTTTTTGTCATACATATTTCCAAAAAATGGTGTCAGAAAAAGTGTTCCCAAAGGTAGAACGCTAGGAATAAGACCAGCCAAATCTGGATCAACCTGATATTTATTTATGACTAAATCCGTAGCAAACTTAATCCATGGAAAAACTGCTGAATAAAATAACACACATAAAAGTGCAATTAACCAAAATCCTTTATTAGTAATAATCAGTACAATATCACTTAATTTAAAAGGTTCTTCATCTTCTTTTTCAATATGAGCTTCAGATTCTTCTAATTTAATGTCCATTCTTACATAAACAATATAAGCTATCAGACCAATACACAGCAACAATGCCCCAAAGAGAATGGGAATGGAAACATCTCCAAAATAATGCGCTATCGGAAGTGGAATGGCAATTGCCAGCAACGTTCCTAAACGGGCAAAAGAAACCTGTAAACCCATTGCTAGAGCCATTTCTTTGCCTTTAAACCATTTAACAATAATTCGTGAAACAGTTATACCGGCAGTTTCAACACCAACAGCAAAAATGGCATAACCTAACGCCGCAAACATTACCTGCGCTTTAATACCAAAAATTGGTGCCATTCCTTCAGGGAAAAAACGAGAAATTGCGAGAAACTTCATACTTGCACCAATAACCATGATAGCAGTAGAAAGAATTCCTGTGAATCGAACACCGGTTTTATCCAGAATAATTCCACCAAGAATCAACATTAAAAGAAAAACATTGAACCAACCGTAAGCACTTGTAAATATGCCATAATCAATGTTATCCCATTTTAACTGGCTTTCAAGCATTGGCTTCAAAGGACTCATTGCATCGGCAATGAAATAACCGCAAAACATAGTGAATGAAACTATGCCTAATGCGGTCCATCTGGCGGCAGATGATTCGCGAAGTGAAGAAGAAATTTTTTCCGTCATAAACTATTTTATTAATTAATTTGTTTTCTTAAAAATGAATTTTCAATACGAGCCCGCAAATCTAATGAAAAAAATTATGTTATATTGCAAAACTGCCAAAATTACCGATAAAAATGTATTATTATATTCGGTATTATTTTTGAGAGAATCCATTTATTAATTATTGATTATTAATTATACATTGCTGAATTATTTACTATTTTTGTCAAACAATAGGTATCAGTTCTGATATGTTTAAGGAAATTATTTGTTTTAAATTTCAGAATATTACAAAACAAACAACTAATCGCTCAGGCTATCAGGAATATAAATAAAGAAGGGAAAAAAATATGACAGTCAACTATTCAGAACAATTACATAATGTACTTATGTTTAGTTCACAAGAAGCCGAACGTTTGGGAAACAATTATATTGGTCCGGAGCATTTATTGCTGGGAATTTTACGAAACGGAACCGGAAAAGCCATTGATATACTAAACATATCACATATAAATTTGTCTAAAATAAAACAAATTATCGAAAGCCAGATACGTACCGACATGGAACCAACAGGAGAAGAAATTCCAAGTTTGAAAAGCACTAACCGCATAAAAAAAATCATGGAATTGGAAACGCGTTCAATGTCTGCAGAAACAGCTGATACAGAACACTTATTGTTGGCTTTGCTAAAAGAAAAAAACAATTTGGCCGGTGATATTCTCTTGGCAGAACATCTAACTTACGATCAGGCAAAATCATTAATTCAAGCTCCAAGCGATATTCCTATGATGGGTTCCAGTTTTCAGGATGAGGATGACGATGAAGATGATCCACGTCGGAAACAGAAATCAAATCCTTCGGCCGGAGCAAAACAAAGTGACACACCTGCATTGGATACTTTTGGAACTGATATAACCAAAGCCGCACTCGAAAATCGATTAGATCCGATTGTTGGAAGAAATAAAGAAATAGAACGGCTGGCTCAAATTCTGAGCCGACGAAAGAAAAACAATCCGGTATTGATTGGAGATCCCGGAGTGGGAAAATCGGCTATTGTGGAAGGATTAGCATTACGAATCATTCAACACCGTGTTTCACGTGTTTTATTTGATAAACGTGTTGTGTCGTTGGATATGGCATCTATTGTTGCCGGCACAAAATACCGCGGACAATTTGAAGAAAGAATAAAAGCCATTTTGAACGAATTATCAAAAAATCCGGATGTGATTTTGTTTATTGATGAAATTCACACCATTGTTGGAGCAGGTGGTGCACCTGGTTCGCTGGATGCTGCCAATATGCTTAAACCGGCCTTAGCTCGTGGTGAAATTCAATGTGTTGGAGCAACTACGCTTGACGAATACCGCCAAAGCATTGAAAAAGACGGTGCTTTAGAACGTCGTTTTCAAAAAATTATGGTTGATCCGACTACAGCTGATGAGACATTACAAATCCTTGAAAATATTCAGGAACGTTATGAATTTCATCACAATGTCCGTTATACTCCTGAAGCAATAAAAGCTTGCGTTCATTTAACAGACCGTTATATAACAGATCGCTGTTTTCCTGATAAAGCCATTGATGCATTAGATGAAGCCGGTTCACGCGTTCATATTGGCACAGTTTCGGTTCCGGCTGAAATTGAAGAACTTGAAAAGAAAATAGAAGATTTGCGAAAAGATAAACTAAGAGTTCTTTCTGAACAAAAATATGAACTTGCAGGGCCAATTCGCGATCAGGAAAAACAAACTCAATATCAGTTGGAAGATGCTGTAAAACGTTGGGAAGAAGAAGCTCAATTACATCCGGAAACAGTTAATGAAGAACAAGTTGCTGAGGTTGTAGCCATGATGTCAGGAATTCCTGTTCAACGCATTGCTCAAGCAGAAGGATTAAAACTGCGTCAGATGAAAGAAGTCTTACAAAATAAAGTAATCGGACAGGATGAAGCAGTAAATAAAATTGTAAAAGCAATACAACGAAACAGAATTGGTTTGAAAGATCCTAGTAAACCAATTGGTTCATTCATATTTATTGGTCCTACAGGTGTTGGTAAAACACATTTAGCTAAAATTCTGGCTGAATTTATGTTCGATAGCACCGATGCTTTGATTCGGGTAGATATGAGTGAGTACATGGAAAAATTTAGTGTTTCCAGATTAATCGGAGCACCTCCGGGATACGTTGGATACGAAGAAGGCGGACAGCTCACCGAAAAAGTTCGTCGCAAACCATATTCAATTATCTTGCTCGACGAAATTGAAAAAGCACATCCCGATGTATTTAATATTCTGCTTCAGGTAATGGATGAAGGTAGGTTGACAGATAGTTTAGGTCGTCGAATTGACTTTAAGAATACTATTATTATCATGACTTCAAATGTTGGAACACGACAATTGAAAGATTTTGGTAAAGGTGTTGGTTTTAACACAGCAACTGATGTTGCCATGGATTCGGAATTTTCGAGAGGTGTAATTCAAAAGGCTTTAAATAAGCTTTTTGCTCCCGAATTTCTAAATCGTGTTGATGATATTGTTATGTTCGACCAATTGAGCAAAGATTCGATTAAATCAATTATAGATCTTGAATTGAAAGGCATTTTCGGACGTGTTACAGCCCTTGGATACAATCTGGAACTTACTTCTGAAACTAAAGATATAATTGCCGATAAAGGGTATGATGTACAGTTTGGAGCGCGTCCATTGAAACGGGCTATTCAGAAATATCTCGAAGATGAATTGGCCGATGTTGTTTTGGGTGGTGAACTGGAAGCCGGCGATACCATTTTGATGGAAACTGATCCTGAAACAAAGGCAATTAAAGCAAGAATAGTAAAACCAGTACCTGCACTTAAAAGTTAAGTGGAGTTCTACTCATAAAATTAAATGGCCGGCATAAACATTATGCCGGCCATTTCTGTTAACTGAACATTATATCGTTCTAAAACCAAACACGTGAATAATCAGCTCTATCGCCTTATTATTGCACATCTCAAAGAGATTATCCGCGAACCGG
>JBBQMQ010000104.1:0-10719 GCA_038329115.1 Bacteroidales bacterium | reverse complement strand
TGCCTGCTTCACTCGAAAAATTAGTCGCTTAATGGCTGAAAACTTTTAAACTCACCTCGGCGAAATACGCCGAGGCTCAAACAGAAAAGTTTTCTACGCCATCTTCACTCCATTTTTCGGCTCACCAGACAAGGTCGGTCCACTAAGACTTGAAGTTATCTTATTAAATATCAAACAAATAAATTATATATTTGAATTTTTGTCATGTACTTAGTGGTTCGTTATAAAAAAACTATTTGAACGCAAAGTTGCGAAGATGCAAAGTCGCGAATGGGAACAATCCGAGAAGCGGATGAATAACAGAAAATTTTTGTCTACCGATAAATCGGCATGTGCCATTTGCGTTCTTTATTTATCTTATTGATAATTAGTTGTTTGAAGCTTAGCGTCTTTGCGTTTATTTTTTAATTTAAATGAAATTAGAAACAATTGAAATTATATTATTTAACTATGACCGTGAATGAATCTGTTATGCAGATTATTTATTATCTGAAATCAAACATCAGTTCTTTGCTTTTTCGCACCTTCGGAGCTTTAGCCAAACGATCGTTTGCTTCATCGCGATATCCAAGTGCTAAAATGTTTACAGCGCTTAAATTTTGTTCGGCCAGACCAAGTATTTTGTCGAGTGCATCCGCATTGAATCCTTCCATTGGTGTGGCGTCCACATCTTCCATGGCAGCAGCCACAATCCCAATTCCGAAAGCGATATAAGCCTGACGTGCAGTCCAGATAAAGTTTTTATTTTCATCGCTGGCAATTACGTTCCCGAACATGGCTTTGAAGCCATCCAAACTTTCTACTTCCAATCCTCTTGTTTCTGCAATCAGTTGTATATAATCTTCCACCTGCTTATCGTCAATGTTTTTTATTGCGGCAAAAACAAGGATATGTGAGCTTTCTTTAATTTGCGGTTGTTGACAAGCTTCGTTAAAAATACGTTCGCGTAGAGCTTGGTTTTCTACCACAATTACTTTAAACGGTTGTAAACCAAACGAAGTAGGAGCCAGTCTGACTGCTTCGAGTATTTTATCAAGTTTTTCAGGGGCAATTTTTGCTCCGTTCATTCTTTTTGTGGCGTAGCGCCAATTTAGCTGTTGTATTAAGTTCATATACTTCTATTTTTTATTAGTTTTAATGATACAACATTTATAAATGAATGATTGTTCATTTATAAATAAATTTAAATGCTTATAGCTTTCCATGATGCATCGAAAACCTGAATCAATTCGTTGTTTGAAAGTGACTTGTCAATTTTTTTTAATTTCTTTACCAGCTGCCCAATGGGAGCAAAAAACAAACTGAATATGATTTCATTTTGAGTTTGAATAATTAAACCTGATTTTTTAGCCTGTTCGAACAGAGCTTCTAAAAAAGGACAATAATCGATGCTGTTTTCTTTTTCAATTTTTTCAATTAATGGACTGTTTGAGAAATTTTCCAAGAAATTATATTCGTCCATGTTGTTAATCATGTATTGGTAATGATTTAGCCATATTGTTCTGAAAGTGCCTTTTGAAGGCGTTAAATCATTGTCGCTGTGGAAATAAGAATTTCCCATTTTTGATTTTAAATGAATGAAAAGCTTCTTAATCATATCATTTTTATTCTCGAAATAAAGATAGATTGTAGCAGGAGAAACATCTGCTTCAGCAGCAATTTTCGACATGCAACTTCCTTCAAATCCTTCGCGGTTTGTTACTTTCATAGCGGCAGCATAGATTCTGTTTACTTTATCTTCATCTTTTAGTCTCATAATGCAAAGATAAATGAATGATTATTCATTTATGACTTGTTTTAAGTTAAACTTTGCATTCAGAAAAACAATGTATCAATAGTTTGTGTCTATATCGAAATATTCCTGACGAGTTTCGTTACTTTTGTTCTAAAATTGATATTTTGAATTATTTAGCGCATATTTTCTTGTCGGGAAAAGATTCCGGTTTACAAATAGGAAATTTCATTGGAGATTTTGTAAAAGGTAGTCGATTTAATGATTTTCCGGTAAGGATTAGCAACGGAATTATTTTACACCGCAAAATTGATCATTTTACAGATAATCACGAAATTGTAAAGGAAACAATTGCATTTCTCAGGCCTGCTTTCGGCAGATATTCCGGAATTATTATTGATATGTATTTCGATTATTTTCTGGCTATCAATTTTACATCATATTCCAACGGAAAATCACTTAATCAGTTTGCATACCGGTTTTATTTTTATGCTTTAATTAATTATAAGCATTTGCCTGACAGAGTGAAAGGTTTCATTTTCCACTTTATTTCTACCAATAGGTTGGGCAAATATTCTACTCTGGATGGATTGAAACATTCGTTGGAAATTATGGCTAGACATAAGGTTTCAGCAATTAATCCTCAAAAAACGATTGATTTCCTGATTCAGAATCATACAGCATTGGAACAGCGTTTTCAATTGTTTTTTTCTGATTTGGTGGAATTTGTAAAAAAGGAAATAATTTAATTGTTTTCCCTTTTTGAAATTGGTTTTCGTTTGATAATAAAGCGTTTTTTAGTACCTTTGTGCTCTCAAAAAATAATAACGGTTAAGAAATTATGTTTGAATCTCTTAGTGAAAGACTGGAACGGTCGTTTAAAATCCTGAAAGGGGAAGGTAGAATTACCGAAATTAATGTGGCGGAAACGCTCAAAGACGTACGTAAAGCCCTGTTAGATGCCGATGTAAACTATAAAATAGCCAAAACGTTTACCGAAACGGTGAAGGAAAAGGCAATGGGTCAGAATGTGCTTACTTCGCTGAAACCAAATCAGTTGATGGTGAAAATCGTTCATGATGAACTTGCCGAACTGATGGGTGGTCAAAGTGTAGATGTTAACCTGAAAGGTTCGCCGGCTGTTATTTTGATGTCTGGTTTGCAAGGTTCAGGTAAAACCACTTTTTCCGGAAAGCTTGCTAATTTGCTGAAAACAAAACGCAATAAACTTCCCTTGTTGGTTGCGTGCGACGTTTATCGCCCAGCAGCTATTGAGCAGCTGAAAATACTTGGTGAGCAACTTGGAATTCCTGTTTATTCGGATTTAGAGAGTAAAAATCCGGTAGCTATTGCCGAAGCGGCAATTAAATACGCCAAACTTCACGGAAATGATGTGGTGATTGTGGATACAGCCGGTCGTCTGGCTGTTGATGAAATGATGATGAACGAGATTGCTGCCATAAAAAAAGCAATCAATCCGCAGGAAATTTTGTTCGTTGTGGATTCCATGACTGGACAGGATGCTGTAAATACTGCAAAAGAATTTAACGATAGACTTAATTTTGACGGTGTAATTCTGACTAAACTGGATGGCGATACACGTGGCGGTGCTGCTCTTTCAATTCGTTCAGTGGTAAACAAACCTATTAAGTTTGTTGGTACCGGCGAAAAAATGGATGCGTTAGACGTGTTCTATCCAGAACGTATGGCGGATCGTATTTTGGGAATGGGTGATATCGTTTCGTTGGTGGAACGTGCTCAGGAACAATATGATGAAGATGAAGCCCGACGACTGCAAAAGAGAATTGCTAAAAACCAGTTTGATTTCAATGATTTTTTATCTCAAATTGCTCAGATTAAGAAAATGGGTAATATTAAAGATCTTGCAGCCATGATTCCGGGGATGGGAAAAGCGTTGAAAGATGTGGATGTTGACGAAGACGCATTTAAAGGAATAGAAGCAATTATTCATTCCATGACTCCTGTAGAACGCGAAAATCCAAACCTGTTGAATGGAAGTCGCAAGCAGCGGATTGCAAAAGGAAGCGGAACTACTATTGTTGATGTAAATCGATTGCTAAAGCAATTTGATCAAACCAGCAAGATGATGAAAATGGCTACAATGAGCCAGGGAAAATTGAAAATGGGAAAACATAGATGATAGCTCCCTAAGTCCTCCGCCGGGGGACTTCAAAGAGCTGAAAATACAAACTACACATTTTAATTTCTCCCATTTGGGGGAATAATAAGGGGCTTTATGTACAAACTTATTGATGGCAAAGCCATTTCGGAACAAATTAAAATAGAAATTGCTGAAGAGGTAAAAGCGATTGTTGCCAGTGGAAAACGGGCACCTCATTTGGCAGTAATTATTGTTGGACATGATGGCGGAAGTGAAACCTATGTGGCACACAAAGTAAAATCATGTGAACAGGTTGGATTTACATCTACCAAAGTTACTTTTGAAGCAGATATTACTGAAGGTGAATTGTTGGCTAAAATTGATGAACTGAATAACGACAATAGCTTGGATGGATTTATCGTTCAATTGCCTTTACCAAAGCATATTTCAGAGCAAAAAGTAATAGAGGCTATTGATTATCGCAAAGATGTGGATGGTTTTCATCCTGTAAATGTGGGTCGTATGACAATTGGTTTGCCATGTTTTGTTTGCGCAACTCCTTCCGGAATTATAGAATTGCTGAAACGTTACGAAATTCCAACTGCCGGTAAAAACTGTGTGGTTATCGGACGCAGCAATATTGTTGGGAAACCGGTTGCTTCGTTGATGATGCAAAAAGGATATCCGGGCGATGCGACAGTAACGGTTTGTCACAGTCGCACTAAAAATTTGAAAGAAATTTGTTTGCAGGCCGACATTATTATTGCTGCTTTAGGAATGCCTGAATTTTTGACCGGCGACATGGTAAAAGATGGTGCCGCTGTGATTGATGTTGGAACAACACGCGTTCCATCCGATAAAACCAAAAGTGGTTTCCGTCTGAGTGGCGACGTTAAATTTGACGAAGTTGCCCCCAAATGTTCGTTTATTACTCCGGTTCCCGGTGGCGTTGGTCCAATGACAATAGTTTCATTGCTGAAAAATACTTTGTTGGCTGCTAAAGGAGAAATCTATTAAGAATTTACAATTTATTCATTTACAATTTACGATTTGTGATGGGATTAGTTGACCCAATTGTAAATCTTAAATTTTTAAATCGTAAATAATCATGGCACTTTTTTACGTTCCAACTCTGTCTTCTTCACACGTTCTTCCTGAGGAAGAATCCCAACATGCTGTCAAAGTGTTGCGGTTGCAAGCTGGTGAAGAGATTACGTTGGTTGATGGAGTAGGAGGGTTTTATAATGCTAAAATTACTAATCCGCATCCCAAACATTGCGCTTTTGAAATTACTGAAACCATTCTTGAATACGGAAAACGCGATTATAAATTGCACATTGCCATTGCTCCAACCAAAAATATCGAGCGATTGGAATGGTTTATTGAAAAATCAACCGAGATAGGTATTGATGAAATTACTCCGGTTGTTTGCCGGTTTTCCGAACGAAAAATTATTAAGGAAGAACGACTTGAAAAAATCATTGTATCGGCAGCCAAACAGTCGGTAAAAGCGTATTTCCCTAAATTAAATCCCCTTTGCACTTTTGAAGAATTGATGAAAAAGCATCAGGCGAGTCAAAAATTTATTGCTCATTGTTACGATGATGAGAAGATGCTTTTTCAGAATGAAATACATAAATCGGTCGATATATTGATTTTGATTGGTCCTGAAGGCGATTTCAGCAAAGAGGAAGTTCAAAAGGCCGTTTCATTGGGTTTTATTCCGGTTTCGCTGGGAAATAGTCGTTTGCGGACGGAAACTGCCGGCGTGGTGGCGTGTCATACGGTAGCTGTAGTCAATCAATTCTGAGTTTCCATTCATTCGTCATCTTGTAAAAACGAACTTCGTTTCTGTAGATAATTGCGGACTAAACCAATAACCTTCAGCACTAAACCCTTTCAAATCTTCCAGATTTTCAATTCTGTTTTCTATTACAAACCGAACCATCATTCCTCGTGCTTTCTTTATATAAATCACAATGGGTTTGTAGTTGTCGTCTTTTGATTCGAGAAATTCAAAATCAATAATCCTGGCTTTCAATAAATTTCGGTTTATTGATTTTATGTATTCGCCCGAAGCCAAATTTAAAAGAACCTGTTCACCACCCGATGCTTTCATAGCTTTATTAAGCGATTCAGTTGTTTTATTTTTCCAGAAAGAATATAAGTTATTTCCGGCATCTGTTTTTAATTTGGTGCTTACATCGAGGCGGTAAGGTTGAATTAAATCGAAAGGTCTGAGAATGCCATAAAGACCGGAAAGTATCCGTAAATGCGACTGCAGGTAAGTCAGATTGTCGGCTGAAAGAGTTTTTGCATCAAGTCCCCGAAAAACCTCACCATTATATACAAATACTGCTTGTTTGGCATTTCTTAATGAAAATGGTCGTTGCCAGTTGAAATGTCTGTCAGAATTTAATTTTGCAAGATTTGAATTCACGTCAAGAAGTTCACCTAATTCATTTCTTGATAATTGATTAATTCTCGAGACTAAATATTCAGCTTCATCCATAAATTGCGGTAAAGTATGTTTAATCACAATATTTTGTGGTTCAAAGTTCTGAATTTTAGCTGGCGATAGAAGTAAAATCATTGCATTTCTAATTTATTGATCAAAACTACTCATTTGGTTTTAAACTTCCAAATTCCTGTAAATAAAAAACGGACTCACTGTGTCAAGTAAATCCGCCTATTTATTTTCTAAATGGTTATAGATATTGAGCTTTTACTAGTTTTTTCCATTTCCCACCTCCGATATAAAATCCTAGTGAAATATTTGTGTAACAATTATTAGACATACCTTTATAATTATTTGATAAATCTTTTAAGGCTGAACTGGGTATTAAATAATATTCTAATACCAATCTGAATTTACCCCATTCAAATCCACCCCGTAATAAGCCCCCCGAAACGTTTTCTCCATTAATGTAAAAACCAAATTTCTGAGTTTCATTGTTTTCGAGAGTAAATCGTGTGTTTTCAATAAAGTAAGTTCCTAAACCAACACCTATAAAAGGAGCAAAATAACTTGTCTTCTTGCTGAAATAATAATCTCCTGTTATTAAAAATGAATTGTTTAATGACTCGGTTGAAGTCACACTCATTCTATCCGATGAAATTGCTATATCTTTTATCATTAATCCAAACCCGATTCTAAATCCGGCATTGAAGTTGTCTAAAATATTGTATCTAAAATCTACGTTACCAGTTAGTCCACCTCCTTGGTTTGGTAAACAAATTCCTAAATCAGCCCCAACTCTTATTTTACCTTTTTCTTGCGAATAAACATCTGTAAAAGCCACTATAATTAATGAATATAAAACAAATTTTCTCATTTTGATCTAATTTATTAAGTAATATCTGACATAAAGCTAATGCATTCTTGTGATGAATTATGACATTTTTTGTAGAGTTACTAACTAAAAACGGACTCGCTGAATGCAAGTCCGTTTTATATATTGAATTAATCAATTATTTTTTCCAATGACCACCACCGAAATAAAATCCTAAAGTGATATTCAGAAAACTATTTGCAGTTGTGCCTGAAGGAGTCAGTGTAACCATATCAATTACATTTGTTCTTGGAATCAAGTAATATTCAAGACCCATTCTGAAGTGGCCAAGTTCGAAACCGCCACGAAGCAAACCACCAAAAGTACTTACCGCAGTAAAAGGTGAGTAGTCTGTAGGAGGTGTTGGGGAAGTTGTTCCACTAACAGATAGACCGATGTTTGTAACTTTATAAAGTCCTAAACCACCTCCCAGATAAGGTGCAAACATACTGGATCCATTGCTGAAATAATAGTCACCAGTGGCAAGTGTTGAACTGATAATCGAAGTGGTTAGTGACGCAGTGTTAGCAGTTTGGTCAACCATCATATCTTTTATTAAAAGACCACCGTTAAATTTAAGACCAACATTTACATTGTCCATAATGTTGTAACGAATGTCTAAATTGCCATCAAAACCGGCACCCATGTTTGGTAATGCCAGTCCGGCATCTATACCTACTCTGATTTTTCCTTTTTCCTGCGCACTTAAACTCATTGCAAATGCGATAACCAGCAAACCTAAAATTACTTTTTTCATATTTGTGCTTTTTAATTAATAATATTTTGCAAAGATAAAAATAATATTTTAAGGTTGTAAAGGTTTTGGATTTTTTTTTTAATAAATTTACAAAAAACAAACAACGGACTTACCAAATGGCAAATCCGTTGTTATTTGTGATTAGTATTGTTTTATTTCCTTTGCTCCAACAATAAGGTTCTTGTTGGTTGGTCGCAAACTTCGGTTGGACCGTAATATTGGATAGGACCAGGATAAATATAACTTGTTTTGTCGTCAGCCCAACTTTCGCGAACAGATTCGAAGTATTTAAATGGAGCACCGTCAAGCAAAACCAATGCTTTCTGAATAACCGGTTTCATTTTTCCGTGACGTTTTTCCATGTTCATCATCATGGTGATTGGCACGCCGCCTGCAATCCATTGTGAGGCCGGAGCAATCAGGTTGCGAACTGATGACATATAGCCTGTCTTTCCTTCGGAAATCAGAATAGATGCAGTATAACCCAATGAATAGGTGTAATCGGCATCAAAGTTTGATGGAATTGCACAACGTCCTTCGTAACCAAAGAAGTGATTGATAGCAGAAAATTTACCGTTGTATTTCTTTTCGGCTCTGAGCTGTGCCAGACGTTTTGCAACCATTTCGATTAATAATTTTTCTGTTTCAATCAATGAAACCTGAACGTTTCCATGTGGATCGCGATCTAGTGTCAATTGTTTGGCGATTCCTTTTGGTAAACTGCGATACACCTCGCAACTGTCAGGGCTTAACATTCCTTTCACATATTCGCGTTTTTCATCATCAGAAACCAATGCAATGAAGTCATCATTATTAGCCAGTAAATCGTTCAATTCCGAAATCAGGGTTTTCATTGCCGGAATAAATTCAATTAATCCTTCGGGAATTAAAATTGTTCCAAAGTTCAAACCGTGTTTTGCACGAGCCACAACTACTTTTACGATTCCTTCAACAACATCGTTCAGGGTCATGTTTTTTGCTTCTACTTCTTCTGAAACAATACAAATGTTAGGTTGACTTTGCAGTGCGCATTCCAACGTAATGTGCGAAGCTGAACGACCCATTAAACGGATAAAGTGCCAATATTTTTTTGCTGAATTAGCATCACGTTGAATATTGCCAATCAATTCAGAATATACTTTACATGCGGTGTCAAAACCAAACGAAGTTTCAATCATTTCGTTTTTCAGGTCACCATCGATGGTTTTAGGACAGCCAATAACCTGAATTCCTGTATTCTTCTCCGAGTAATATTCGGCTAGAACACAAGCATTTGTATTTGAATCGTCGCCTCCAATAACTACAATGGCATTAATTTCCAATTTTTTGCAGATTTCAGCACCTTTTTCGTATTGCCATTCTTCTTCCAGTTTGGTACGGCCTGACCCGATAATGTCAAATCCACCGGTATTGCGGTACTCATCCACTATGTCTGCGGTAAGTTCAATATATTCATGGTCAACAAGACCACTTGGACCGCCAAGGAAACCATACAATTTATTGTTAGGGTTCAACATTTTTAATCCGTCAAATAACCCACAAATTACATTGTGTCCGCCGGGAGCCTGTCCGCCTGATAAAATTACACCAACTCCAACAACAGGATATTCTTTTTGCGCACCTGTTTCGAAAGTTACCAGTGGCATTCCATACGTGTTTGGGAAAAGGGCTTTAATGTCTGCCGGATCAGCTACTGATTCGGTGGCAGCACCTTCTTTTAAAATTACATGGCCTTTGAGAGCTGCCGGTAATTTGGGTTGATAGCCTGCTCTTGCTATCTGTAAAGGACTTTTGGTCATTGGTCTCATTTTGAAATATATTATAATAGTTTGATATTCAATTGTATGTTTCTGTTGGAAATCGCTTGCAAAATTAATGAAAAATTTCAATAATACAATAAATATAATTCACTTATTGGCCGATAATTTACCTGTTCTTTGTTCGGTGTAGAATATGAATTTTAATACAATAAAAACGACAAAAATAGTATTCAATTGTACCCGTTACATCTTTTATGTTATTCAATTCGTATTATCCGAATTTTTTACTACCTTTGCACCCGATTTAAAAACAACTATACGTTGGGAGTAAATATCCGAATTTCACTGCATTATATTAGCAGTAGGCTTACCAAAATGGTACACGTTTTCATTAACGAATGAAATTATCGCCGGATGAATACTTAAAAACGTGTACTAAAAACAAACAAATGACATTTAGAGAATTGAATTTGAAGGACGATATTTTATCGGCCATCGAAGAACTTGGCTACGAGCAACCTATGCCCGTGCAGGAAAAAGTTATTCCGTTTATGCTCGAACAAACCACTGATTTAGTGGCATTGGCGCAGACTGGAACAGGTAAAACAGCAGCTTTCGGGTTGCCGGTATTAAATTTGATTGATCCTTCGCGTAAGCAGGTTCAGGCACTTGTGCTTTCACCAACCCGCGAATTATGTATTCAGATTGCAAACGATTTGAAAGGATATTCGAAAAATATGCGTGGAATGCGCATTGTTCCGGTTTATGGAGGTGAAGATATTCGTACTCAATTGCGACAATTGGATACCGCTCCGCAAATTATCGTGGCTACTCCGGGAAGGTTAATTGACCTGATTGAACGCGGGAAAATTGAATTAGGAGCTATCGACTTTTTAGTGCTTGATGAAGCAGATGAAATGTTGAACATGGGTTTCAAAGAAGATATTGAAACAATATTGGAACGTACTCCTGATACTCGTCGTACAATGCTTTTCTCGGCTACTATGCCTAAAGAA
>JBBQMQ010000103.1:0-10744 GCA_038329115.1 Bacteroidales bacterium | reverse complement strand
GTTTTGGACCTGTTACCGTTAATAACTGGCTTACATCAGAAGCTGCATTATAGGTAGCATCACCACTTTGAGAAGCTGTAATAATGGAAGTGCCGGTACCAACAATGTGAATCTGTCCACTAACAATGGTTGCTACATTCGTGTTCAAACTAGCCAATGAAACTGTTAAACCCGATGTAGCTGTTGCTCCGGCACTAAAATCTACATCAGTAATTGATTTTGAAGGTATCGCACCAAAATTAATTGTTTGATTCTGTTTGGTTGAAGTTGTTACTGTTAATGTTTGACTGATACTTTGTGCAGCATTATACAAAGCGTCTCCTGATTGAGAAGCTGTTATTGTTGTAGTTCCAGAACCGATAATATGGATATTTCCATTTACAATAGTTGCAACTGCAGTATTAGAACTGATATAACTTATTGCTAAGTCAGATGTGGCTGATGCAGAAGGACTAAAATCAGCATCACCAACTACTTTGTTTGAAATGGCAGAAAAATTAATCGTTTGATCCGTTTTTAAACTACTTCCAAAGGAAATACTAACTAAAGCTGGAGTTGTTTGTAAAGTAGGAATAGCATCTTCAGCGGCAAAATATACATCGTATGAAGTACTTTCACTCAATCCCATAATATCCATGGTGAATTCTGTTGCTGATGAACTACAAACAATAGTTCCTTTTTTTGAAACAGTTGTACCAGTTGCATCCTGACCAGCTTTAATCTGTGCAGTAGTTGGAGCAGTTGCAGCACTCGGTAAAACCACAAAATAGACGTTTCCTACTACATTGGTATTTACTTTGGCTGTAAATGAAGTATATGATGTAATTTCGATTTTTGGCCAACCAGCCGTCCATTTTGGAATTGCTGGTCCGGTTGAATAAGTAACAATAATTCTTCCTGCACCACCTGCACCACCTGCTTTTCCAACTCCGCTTGTTCCCCATCCTCCAGAGCCTCCACCTCCGGGTACTTTTCCGGCAAAACCGTTAGAATTTGTAACCAAAACTCCTGCAGCACCATTTCCACCACCACCAGTTCCAATACTTTCGGTCGATGGGTTTGCACCAATACCGATTGCTCCTGCACCTAAACTTCCTGCTCCTGCACCACCACCACCAGTATATGAGCCAGTTAACCCAGCAATACCATCTCCACCTGAATAATTATAAGGAGCTTCAAACCCAATATTTCCAGCCGTAGAGCCTGAAACTGTTGTACTCGGCGTGCCAGAACTACCCCATTTACCGCCTAAACCACCAACAGCCACAATACTTGTGGTAGCATCTACAACAAATGTAGTATTTCCACCCGGATTTGAAGGACTTGCAGAAGCTGTACCTCCGGGAGCACCACCACTACCAACTGTAATGATATATGTTGTACCCGGAACAACTGAAATAGACGTGTTTTTTACATACGAACCGCCAGCACCGCCACCGCCGCTTTTACCAGTTCCCCCACTTGCTCCGCCACCGCCAGAACCACCTCCACCCCAACATTCTACTTGAATGGTATAAACCCCAACAGGACAAACCCAAGAGGAAGTTCCGACTTGCAATGTATCGGTCTTTTGTGCTGAAACGTTACACGAAAGAACTAAAAAGGCTATTAATGAGAATAAAAATAGACCAAAATGATTTAAAAAAGAAGTTCTTGATGATTTCATAATTTATTTTTTTTGTGATTTAAAATAATGGACAAATATAATGGCAATGAAAATAAAACAATGAAAATTTTGTTCGAATTTTTAAAACAATCGTACGAAACTGTAGTTCGGAAATATGCTCAAATCTGTTATATTGCTATGTGTTTGTTTTATAATTGATTAACAGGATGAATGTTTAAATACTAAAATAGATCACTCTTAATCGAAATTCATTAGAGCAACTGATTTGTATTATTTTGTTTAAATTATGAACTATAATTATATTGAACTCTTTTCTTTCAACTTAATTTTGTTGTCGTCAAATACCCCATAATTTCATTTCACAACAGTATGAAAAAAAATAGTTTAGTTTCAACCATTCTCATTATAGTGAGCTGCTTTACATATGCCAGTAACACCAGAATTATAAGTTCTATTAATCAAGCCTGGAAATTTTCAAAAGGAGAATTTCAGAATGCAAGCCAACTTAATTTTGACGATTCAAAATGGGAAAATGTCACAATACCTCATACGTGGAATAAAGATGATGCTTTGGATGAAATTCCCGGTTTTTACAGAGGAACTGCTTGGTATCGCAGAACAATTTCTGTCCCGGTTGAATATAAAGATAAAAAGGTTTTTATCAGTTTTGACGGAGTAAATCAGGAAACAGAATTACTTATTAATGGACTTTCGATAGGGACACATCTGGGTGGATACACCCGTTTTGTATTTGACATTACTGATAAACTGAAATTTGGAGAAAAGAATATTTTTGCTGTTAAAGTCAGTAACATGTATAACGAAAATATTCCACCTTTGTCGGCAGATTTTACTTTTTTCGGTGGAATTTATCGTGATGTAAATCTTATTATTACAGATAAAAATCATATTTCAACTACTGATTCCGGTTCTTCGGGAGTGTATATTACTACTCCGAAAGTAAATGATAATGAGGCAACTGTAGAAATTAAAACCCTGGTAAAAAATGAAAATACCTTTGATCAAAAATTAAAAGTAGAAAATATTATTTTATCTCCAAAAGGAGAGACTTTGCTTTCAAAGTCTGTGGTTTTAAAACTTAAAGCAGGAGAAAGTTCTACTTTGTTGCAGAAAGATATTAGAATTGAAAATCCGCTTCTGTGGAGCCCTGATTCACCCAATCTTTATAAGGTTATTACCCGAATATCGGACACAAAAACCAATCAGATTTATGATGAAGTAATGAATCCACTTGGACTGCGATGGTATGAGTTTACAACCGATAAAGGTTTTTTTCTGAATGGAAAATCAGTGAAATTGATTGGAACCAACCGTCATCAAACTTACCTGAATATGGGATATGCACTTCCCGATGAAATTCATGTGGCTGATATAAAACTGCTGAAAGCAATGGGTGCTAATTTTTTACGGGTTTCTCATTATCCCCAAGATCATATTCTGATGGAAATGTGTGATAAACTGGGAATTATTTGCTCGGTTGAAATTCCTATCGTCAATGCTATTACCGAAAATGAAGCATTTACCAATAATTGTTTGATCATGGCTCATGAAATGGTGTTGCAAGATTTCAACCGTCCTTCAGTGCTTATTTGGGCTTATATGAATGAAGTATTATTGCGGCCACCTTTTGCAAAAGATTCCATTCGGAATGCCGAATATTTTAAAAATGTAGGTTCTCTTGCAGCGAAAATAGAAAATCAAATCCGAAAAGATGATCCTGCTCGATACACGCTAATTCCGAGTCATGGAAATCTGGATGCATATATAGAAGCCGGCTTAAGCGAAATTCCCAAAATTGTCGGTTTTAATTTATATCAGGGATGGTATGGAGGAGTTTTCAGCGGATTTGAAGAATATCTTGAAAATGCAAAAAAGAAGATTCCAAATAAACCATTTATTATTACTGAATATGGTGCAGATGTAGATCCACGTTTACATTCCTTTCAACCTCAACGTTTTGATTATACGCAGGAATATGCCAATTTGTATCACGAGCATTATAGTAAACAAATAATGTCTCTACCATGGATTTCCGGTGCAAATATCTGGAATTTGAGCGATTTTTATTCTGAAGAACGTGGTTATGCTGTGCCACACGTTAACAGCAAAGGAATTACCGGATTGAACCGTGAGAAAAAAGATACCTACCTGCAATATCAGGCAATGTTATTGAAAAAACCTGTGGTAGTGATTGGTGGCGAAAACTGGAAAATCCGCGGAGGAATTGCAGATGCAAATGGTATTTGTGTTCAACCGTTGAAAATTTACAGTAATCAAAGTTCTGTTGAATTGTTTGCAAACGGAAAATCACTTGGAATTCAAAAGGTGACCGATAATATTGCTAATTTTAAAGTTCCGTTTGTTGATGGAGAAAACATATTTGATGCAGTTTCAGGCGATAATTCAACAATTCGGGATCAATTAAAAATTGATTTCCGGGCAGTTCCTGAAAATTTGAAAACGGATAATTTATCATTTAAAGAAATAAATGTTATGCTGGGTTCAAAACGATATTTTGAAGATAAAACCAATTCTGTTATCTGGATTCCGGAAAAAGAATACTCAAAAGGAAGTTGGGGATATATTGGAGGACAACCTTTTACGACACGAACACGACATGGAGCGCAACCGGCTTCTGATCTTGATATTATTGGAACTGGAAATGATCCGGTATTTCAAACGGCTCGTATAGGAATCGAATCATTTAAACTGGACGTATCGGATGGAAAATACACTGTTTATCTGAACTGGGCAGAACTTCAAACGGATAAAGAGTTGAAAACGCTGGCCTACAATTTGGGAAATGATGTGTTGAAAGATGATTTTTATAAACGTGTTTTTGATGTGGACATCAATGGCGTTAATGTTCAGAAAAACCTTAATCTGACAGAAGAATATGGAGCTGGAACTGCAATAATTAAAAAGTTTGAAGTGGATGTAGTTAAGGGAGAAGGTATCAATATCCAGTTTAGAAAAGTTACAGGTGAACCAATATTGAATGCAATACGGGTTTACAAAAATTATTAAATCAGAGAATCGCAACGCAAAACCGGAGATACAAATGTTTGTATCTCCGGTTTTGTTTTTATAATGAGCACTGTCCTTTGTTAATTGATCACTGCATTATCTTTCCGGTATTTCACCGGCGTAATTCCAAATACCTCCCGGAAACATTTTGTAAAATAACTTGGTGAAGAGAATCCTAGTTTATAACCCACATCAGTGATACTTAGTTCAGGTTCGTCAATCAACACTTTAAGACTCTTTTTTAAACGAATATTGGTAATGAATTCGTTTGGAGTTTGTCCGGTAATCCCTTTCAGTTTCTGGAAAAAAGCTGTTCGTCCCATCAGCATTTCTGAAGCAAACAGGTTTACATCAAACTCAGAATCTTCAAGCATTTTATCCACCACTACCACTGCTTTGTTCATGAATTTCAGGTCAAGGCTGTTGGTGGCTATCAGGTTGACATCTGTGTCAGCCTGCTTGCTGAATTTAGCTTGCAGTATTTTGCGGGTATTAACTAAATTATTGCATCGGGCTATCAATAAACGTGTATCGAATGGTTTTGTCAGATAATCGTCCGCTCCGGTACGGAAACCTTCAATCGTATATTCAATCGCTGTGCGAGCAGTGAGCAATACAACCGGGATATGGCAGGTTTCCAGATTTGATTTTATCTTGCTACACATTTCAATTCCTGACATTTCTGGCATCATCACGTCGCTTACAATAATATCCGGCTGTTTATTATTTGCTTTTTCAAGAGCGTCTTTTCCGTTTACAGCAGTATTCACTTCATAAATTGGACTGAAAATCTGAACTAGTAAATCCAGCAAATCCGGACTGTCTTCGACAAGCAATATTGAGTATTTCTTATCCGTAATTTGACGTTGTGATTCGATTATTTCCTGTACAAAGTTTGCATCGGGAGTCGAATTGGTAATTGCTCCATTGGAATTTAATTGATTTAGTGTTGTTTTTTGTTCATCTGTAAATTGTTCATCACCAATCAGCATCGAAACGATAAATTTGCTTCCACCTTCGGGCTTATTCTGGGATTTGATAGTGCCCTGATGCAATTCCACGATACCTTTAGCCAATGCCAATCCTATACCTGTACCAGCCGCATTGTTGCTGTAACCATTTTCGGCCTGATAGAACCGGTCGAAAATTTTCTCCCGATCACTGGCGTTGATGCCCGGTCCGCTATCGGAAACCACTATTTTCACCCAAATGCTCTGAACACTAACCGAAACGCTTATTTCACCGCCATCAGGTGTAAACTTGAATGCGTTTGAAAGTAGATTGTAAAACACTTTTTCCATTTGATTGGTGTCAAACCAAAGGTCGATATTCGGTTCATCATGAATAAATGAAAATGAAATTTTCCTGTGATCGGCGTATTCCTTGAATGTCAATACAATTTCGTTTAAGAAACGTATAATATCGAGCTGTGAAACTTTTAACTGCAAAAATCCTTGTTCCTGTTTCCGGAAATCGAGTAGTTCATTAATCAGTTTACCCATTCGGTGAGCGTTTTTGTGAACACTCAACAACCGACTGTATAACGAACTCTGTAGCGATGTGCTTTGAAGTAATGATTCGATCTGACTGATTATCAGAGTTAACGGTGTTCTGAATTCATGTGAAATATTAGTGAAAAACCTCAGTTTCGATTGGTTCAAGCCTTCTATTTGTTCCTTTTCTTTTTTCTCATAATCCAGCGAAACTTTTAGTCTAATGCTTGAAGTATAGAATCTTACAAGATAATATGCAACAATGGAAACAATCAGAATATAAAATAAATAGGCATACCATGTTGCATAAAACGGTGGAAGGATGACAATATTCAAAGAGGTTTTGGTTAAGATTTCCCCTTTTTGTTTTGCCCGGATTTTAAGTTCATAACTTCCCGGATTTAGGTTCGTATAAGTTATCAAATGTCTGTTGTTTGATTTGATCCATGACTTATCAAAACCGTTTAACATATATTCCACATCTTCCTGAATGGCTTTCACATAATTGGTGCAGGTATATTCAAGAGAAATGGCGTTTTGATTGTGTTTCAGCCGAATTTCATCATTGGCTGAAATGGCACTTTTCAGGATCCCTTTTTCGGAAGGTTGGATGCGTTGGTTATTGATATATAAATCGGTAATAAGAATATTAAAGCTTTTCGGTTGAATATTCAGCATGTTTTCACGGAAAGAGAAAAGTCCATTTGTACTTCCTATGAAAATTTCACCATCTTTTGTTACGTACAAACCACCTTCATTAATGGCTGTAATCGGGAATACAGATTGATTTAGGAAGTTGTTGAACTTGTTATTTTCGACGTTGAAATAAGAAAATCCTTTGTTTGTAGCCACAATCAGATAGCCGGACATGGATTCTTTAATGTCCAGCACGTAATCGTCTATAATGGTCGAATTTGTTGAATTATACGATTTAAAATTATCGGATTTAGGATTGTATAAATCGAGACCACTACCCGCCGAACCCAACCAAATCCGGCCTTTGCTATCCTGAAAAAACGTGTTCAGATACGTGGAACTAATACTTTGCGAATCAGTTTCACTGTGAACATATTTTTTGAGGAAATTCTTTTTGAAATTATACCGGAAAACGGCCGACGAAGTTGAAAACCACAAGTTTTCATTTTTGTCGAGCATCATATCCCAAACTTGCTTGTTGTCAAGCCCGTATTTTTTATTGTCAATCAGAAAACTGCTTTGCTGTGTATTAAGATCGAATGTGACAACAGAATTATGTGTGGCCAAATATAATTTATTTTTATAAGGAATTATAGCACGAACATAATCATTTTTAAGAGATGAAAGGTTTTTCGGATCGTTTCTGTAAACAACTGTTTGTTTGGTATTCAAATTCATTCTGTAGAGTCCTTCAATATGAGTCCCAATCCACAGATTATTTGTTGCATTATCAAGCCACAAAGCCTTGATGGTATTGGCAGATACACCGTTATTGGTAGGCAGATTTTTATAAATAGTAATTACTCCGGTTTTCCGGTTTAAGCAATTCAAACCACCGCCTTCTGTTCCAATCCAGAGATTATTTTGATTGTCTTCAATCATTTTTCCTGCAATAGGATTACTCAGACTATAATTTGCGCCATTATCAACACCGTAAAATTTGAAAAAGGAATACTCCGGATTAAAATAATCGATTCCACCAAAAAAGGAACCAATCCAGATGGTTCCCTGTTTGTCTTTCATCAAGCACCAAATTGATGAACTTCCAAGCGAATACGGACGGCTTTCGGAATGATTGAACGTTATAAATTTGTTCTGAGCAATATTGTAGCGGCACAAACCATTAAACGTTCCAATCCAAAAGTTTCCGAAATCATCTTCACAAACGGTACGTACGAAATTGTAAGGCAATGAATTGGGATTGGATGGATTGTTGACCAAATGAGTCATTTGATTATTTCGTTCAATAACATATAACCCATTACGTCGGGTGGCAACCCATACTTTTTGTTTGCTGTCTTCGAATAAACTTACCACATCGCCATCCGAAACTCCCGTAACCAATCGTTTGTTTTTATCCATAATCAGTAACCCATTATTGCGCGTACCGATATAAAGCTGACCATTAGAAGTTTCCTTAATGCAGGTTATTCTTACATTAGGAATGTTCAATTTAGCGAATTCTTTCAGCTTATTGCTCTGTTTATCATAAAACGAAATGACCGAATTCGAACAAACCCACAACAGTTCCTGACCATACGAAATGGTGACTACATCATTCTGGCAAACTGTAATCATTTTTCGTAACGAAAGATTGTAAACCACTAATCCGGAGCGGCATTGAAGATATATATTACCTTTTTTATCACCACATACGGTTTGAATATTATTTCCAAATAATGAATTTTTATCGCGTGTGATATGTTTGAAAACCTCTATATTATTACCATCATATTTATTAAGTCCATATCGTGTTCCAATCCAGATTACACCAAACTCATCCTGATAAATTGAATTGACAGATAGCTGTGAAAGGCTGTTCTCACCGTTTAAATGATCGAAAAATATGGTTTCTGCATAATTACCGGCAGAAAGCAGAGATAAAATAAGCACTAAGAGAATCCGTATTTTATTCATGGTATTATCTGATTAAGAGCATGGCAAAAGTAATAAAACATTTCGTTTGATGCTCATTCACCGGTTCATCTGACTATAAAAATTGTACGAATCTCGAATATTATAGTTTAATTGTATCCTTTTGCATATTTGATTGTTTGGTTTGATTTAACAATAGAATAAAGTAATTATCCAAAAGCGGATTAATTTGATTAAAATGCGTACGATAATTATAAAACATGATAAAATTATTCGACTATATTTGCATCATCATAAATCAATACAAATTCAATGAAGAAATTATGAAAATCAAATTTAATTCTAAAATCCGACATTCTTTTAGTTCAGTTCGGACTTTTTTTCTTTTTTTTCTATTTACTTTTAGTTTTGTAAGTGCCATTTCTCTGAACGCCCAACAGATTACAGGTACCATCGTCGACAAAAATGGAGAGACGCTTATTGGTGTAAATGTTGTAATAAAAGGAACCAGTATTGGTACGATTTCGGATGCAATGGGAAACTTCAGCATCAGGGTAAACAGTCCGAAAGACATTCTGGTATTCAGCTATGTTGGATATGAAAACGAATCGGTAAATGTTGGAAATCAGAAAGTGCTTAAAATTGTTCTTATAGAAAATTCTAAAGCACTCGAAGAATTAATTGTGGTTGGTTATGGAACACAAAGGAAATCAGATTTGACTGGTTCGGTAGTTTCAGTTAAAGCTGACGAAATGAATTCAATTCCCACCACCAGTGTTGCCGAAATGCTTCGTGGACAAGCTGCAGGAGTTGTTGTAACTCAGAATTCAGCGCGTCCGGGTGGAGGTTCTGATATAGTGATTCGTGGAGCCAAATCGTTAACCGGGGGTAATGCTCCTTTGTATATTGTCGACGGTGTTCCTGTTTCAAATATTGATGATTACAATTCACAAGATATTCTTTCTGTGGAAGTGTTGAAAGATGCTTCATCTCAGGCAATTTATGGAGCGCGTGCATCAAATGGTGTCATTCTGATAACAACCAAAGGTGGTGTTGAAAATAAAACGACTGTTGATTTTTCAACTTATGTCGGAAGTCAGAATTTGAAACGAAATTTTGATTTTTACAGTCCGATGGAATGGATTCAACTGAACCGTGAAGCGAATCGCGGTTTTCCGGGTGGAACTTATCTTGCAGGCAATCCTGTGGATGGTTTTTATCCCGGTGATAAATCTTTGTTTGGCAATATGTATCCAAAAAATGTGGCTGCAAACGACTCGGCAAATTGGCCGAATCTGGTAAAGATGACTGATTGGGAGAACATGGCTATCAAACCGGCTTTACAACAAAAATATGATATCAGTGTCAGAACCGGAAATCAGAATACTAAAATAGCTGCTTCAATCGGGTATTATGACCAAAAAGGTATGATTGCTCCGGCTGCTTATCAACGTGCCAATTTCCGTTTTAATGTGGATCAGAAAATTACTAAAAATCTTTCCTTCGGATTGAACACGAATTATACTTATTCCAACAGAAACCAGGAAGATAATACCTTCAGTAAATTTATTACAGAACCGGCATTGCTGAATCCGCTTGATGCCAATGGGAATCTGGTGCCTGTACTTGAGAATTCAAAATACAGTCCACTTTGGAATAATGCCAATCAGCTGAATAATACTGTAACAAGTAATTTTTTATTGAATGGAACACTTGACTGGACAATTATTAAAGGATTAAAATACCGACTGAATGCCAGTTTGAATACACGTGATGGCGAACAGGGAATTTACCTGAATTCTGTTCACGAAAAAGGCTTACCACTTCAGGGAGATGCAATAATTGATATTACAAAGTACAGCGATTATTTGATTGAAAACATTTTTACTTACGATCGAAAAATCAATGCTGATAATAAATTTGATGTCACTTTTGTGCAAAGTACCGATGTGCGTAGAACCGAAGATAATCAAATGGAGGGGTCAGGTTTTGTTTCTGATGAGTT
>JBBQMQ010000102.1:0-10744 GCA_038329115.1 Bacteroidales bacterium | reverse complement strand
AAAAGCCCATAATATAATAGGCAAAAAGAACGGGTAAAAGTGTGATTAAATTTGACCTTTTCATAAGTTCTTTAAAAACTCCTCTCTATTTTCTGTTTCAAAATTCATTTCATTCAAGAAATATCCCAAACTCACTACGCCACGCGGATAGAAATAACCAATCCACGATTCCTTTTCGTTTATTTGTCCATCGTCATACGTATTTGGTGAATTTACATTGTGCTCGTAAGCAAAACGCATGGAATTATTGTTGGAATTAAACCAACGGATTGCCACTATGTCAGAAACCATAATTTTGCTATACCAAGTTGGAGTTTCACCTGTTGTAAGCGTTATTCCATACGATTTCTGCGACAAAGGATATGCTTTTTCGTAAGTTGTTTTAATGAGTTTGGCTGTTTCGGAAATAATGGGTGATTTCATTGCACAAAACCCCGGATACAATAATGCATCACCTAAAACCACTGACATTTGATTGCCATCGGTATATTTTTTATCCAGCGACACGGGTATGTAACCGTATTCCTTTTGAGCTTTTTTGAGGGTTGAAAGTATTTTTAGGGCTTCAGCTTCGTACAACTTTGCCTGTTTATATCGAAGTTCTTCATTGGGAACATTCACCAATTCGTTGTGCCCTTTTCCTTCACCATCGCTCATTTTATGGAGTTGACCAATTTCAAAATCACCTTTGGTGGCTAATGTTCTGAACATATCCGCCGCCATGATGTAAGCCGAAATTTGCTTTACACCGATATAGGTATTTTCGGTATAAATGCGTAATGATTTGCTCGAGTCGAACGACGTCCAACCCATGGCATGATCCACAATGCCGTTGCCATCCAAATCACGGTTTAGTAATGAATGAAGCAAGGTTTCTACAATTCCCAACTTTTGACGCACAAACTCATCGTCGCCCGAAATTTTCCAGTACCAATAGAGCAACATAGCAAAGTTAGTGTTTTCCTCAGCTGTCATATAAGGTCCAAAATCGTATTCAGCCGTTTCACAAATATAGGGATAACTGCCTACATCGTGCATCAGATAAGGGCCATATTCAGCCGCACTGTAACCTTGGTAAAAAGCTTTTCGTCCGCGCGATGGTTTTACTTCTACCCGTTCGAAAGCAATGTATTTTGTCCATTGTTGTAATTGCATTTTTAATCGCCACGGATTAAACAACGATACCAATTCAGTTTCATGAGCTACATCTACCGTGCTTTGGTGTTTAAATCGTCCTTCTAACAAATAAAAATAAGGATTTTTATTGTCGTCAGCCAACAGGAAAGTATTCGCCAAATCGGCATGAAAAGTCAATGCCATCATCCATTTGGTTTGCCCGTCGAGCTTAGAGTTGAGCAATAAATTTTCGAATGCTGACGATACAGCTATATTTTTTTCAAAATTTGCCTTTGCGTATATCTTTACTTCATCAATATTTTTCCAAATCGTTGTGTAAAAAAACTTTAAGTCTTGTTGGAGGCGATTGTCTCGCTGCACTTTGCCGGCATGGTAAGTAGAGTAGGAGTAGTTAACTTCCACATTTCCATTGCCAGGAAGCTGAATATCGCTCCGAAGACCTGTAAATGCTTCTTTCTCAAATCCCCACGCCTCGCCATTCAAACATTCCAAAGCAATAAGTCCCGTACCATTGTCTTTGTAATAAATTTCATTTTTTATACGTCCCAAGCCATAGCCCCACACGGCATATTCCATTAGCGGATTGGTGGGTAGTTTTTTCAAAGCCAGATACAGTTGGGCTTTTACAGCTTGAGCGTTCGTGTTTTTTACATTCACTAATAAGTAAAAATAAGGTGCAATCTGTACTTTGATGGCTTCCGTTTCGTCCAATGTGTTGGCAGGCGTAAAGGGCGATACAACTGTTACCGAAACCTCCAATCCTTTGCTCGAAGTGCCTTTGAGTTGCATACCTGTCATTGCCAACGTAAGTTGTTGGTTTTGCAAATAGCTCGATTGGAGCAAATTATTCGAAAATCGCATAATTTCCATTTTTCCATCTTGTTCAATTCCTACCAATAGTTCCGAAAACTCATCGGCATCAAACCCCAAAGCACCTGTTTGCAAACCACGTTTTGCACTGAAAAAATTGAACGAAAAGCGACTTCCCATGCGAGAGTTTAACACACCCAATTGAGAATTGTCGTTGATGGAAATTGACGGCATATCTTTAGCGACAGGTATTTGAATGGCAAATAAGCCAATTGAAACTAAGGTAAAGAATATAAGTAGATTGATGCGTTTTGTCATGATAAAAGTGGTTTGAAAAAATAAGTTTTAAAAGTAAAGCCGCAGAAAAAAAATCTTACGGCTTTACGATTTCTGAATTTTCAATTCATTATTTTTTTTTGGAAATCAATTTCCGACAATGGAATAGAATTACTCCAATAAGAAGATGAATAAGGAGCAACTAAATCAGTAGAATTATCGGCTCTATTGCCTGCTCCAATGGTGAAGCCACAAGCTTCACAAAATGGTACATACCAGGCATCCTCTCCAGCTAATTCTTTCCAGCGCTGAACGAGAACATCCCTTTCGGTAACTCCTGTTTTTGGAGTGTATGCACCACCTAAGGTTGTGTTCCAAGCTCTTGCAGCTACCATATTAAAGTCATCTTCAGCACCTGTTTGACCAGTTTTCAATTTACACATCGCTCTGTTAAGATAAATCTCTGCAAGGCGAATAACAGGGATATTTTGAATCTTTCCGTCAGCACTTCGGTAGTACTTATTCACAAGTATTGTTGGTTCATCTGTTGCTATTAAACCTGCAAATTTTGTATCAACAATGAACTTTCCATCATCCGATGCACCTTTACGTCGTCCAAGTTGTGCACTTCCACCTTTAGCAGTAGTATAAGCAGTTAAATCAGTGTACGCACCTTCAAAGCGATAAAACAAACCTTTTTGGTTTAGATACGCAGCATCAGTGCCCGGGTTGTAGTATCGTTTATCCCATTTAGCTGAATTGGTCTCTGTTCCATCAGCATTTATCCAACCCATTTCTGTTAAAGCATTTTTTGACATCACCATTTGAATCCAACTCATAAAAATACTCCATTTAGGACTTGTTCCATTGCTCAAATTACCATTTCCACCATTCATTGCATCTCTACCACATTTATTAAAGTGTGTATAGCGTAGAGCTTCATGCATTTTTGTTGATTGCTTAGCATCAAGCAGGCGTTGGTCGGCGTAAAATGCCCAAAAAATCACTTCAGAATTTTCCGACTTTAAAATAGTTGTCGATTGATTATTGAAATTGGCAAAAGGATCAGCATTTAAAGAGTAACCTCCATTTGCAATAATGTCATTATATTCTGTCATAGCACTTTCAGTTCCACCAAATTTACCCATGGTGAAATATACTTGAGCCAAAAGTGCCGAGGCAGCCCATTTATTGGCCCTGGCTCTGTTTTTATAAGCCACATTCATACCTGTTGCCCAATCCACTGGAAGAAATGCTTTCGCTTTTTTCAAGTCCGAAACCATTAAATCATAGATTTCGCTAGTGGTAACAGGTGAATTGTTTAACGCTGAGATACTATTAAGGACTACCGAATCGCGTTTTACTAATATTTTCGAATCGTTGGCTCCACCAGCAATATAAGCAGGGCAGAAATTAGTTGCCAATTGATAATAAGCATAGGCGCGCATAAAATGAAGCTCGCCCCGTATGCGTTTTACTTCTTTAATTTCAGTCGAATCTGCACTTAAGAAAGGATTTCCGTTATTCCGTAAAACGAAATTCAGTCCATTATTAGTCAGACCAATTGTGGTGTAAAGACTGGTATATAAACCTTCTAATTCAGGAATCCGTTGTGAAAATTTGCGATTGTAAAATTGGTCGGTGGAATAACCCTCTACATTACCCAAAAACCTAAAATAATCTGACATCATCACTTGATTTGTCACAATTATGGCCAGACTGGCGGAATATCCACCATAGAACATATTCTTATAGGGCGAAACCGCAGCATATTCAAGCTCAGTCATATTTTGCCAGCCAAACTCTTGTGGTTGCTGAATTTTTAAAAATGCATCATTATCACACGAAGAAAAAAACAATCCGAGTGAAAGAATAATAATACTAACTATGTTTTTCATAACAATTTATGTTTTGCGATTGATACCTTATAATTTTGCTGAAACTCCGAAACTTATGGTTCGTGTGTTAGGAATACCTACACTATCTACCCATCTAGCACCTTCAGGGTCGTACCCAGGATATTCTGTAAATGTATATAAATTAGACACTTGAATATTTAACCTCAAATTTTCTACTCCGATATTTTTAATAATTGATTTTGGAAGATTATAACCTATCGAAATGTTTTTCAAACGGATAAAGTCACCTTTATACAAGAACTTTGAATGCATATCGCTTTCGTTTGCAAACTTATTATCTGTATTAAGAACCACAGATGTTGGAGTAGCCCAACCTCCTTTTATTTCGTTACCTTGATAATCTTTGGGGTTGTCAGGACTGCTAATAGTTGCATCCCACGCAGCGTCTTTGTATTGACTTTCCCATGCTTGGTAAGGATAGGTGGCATTTGTTTTACCTGGTTCCCAAGTATTCCCAATCATGTCGGCCAACAATACGGTTTGACCATTGTGCACGTATGAAGAACGTTTACGGTTATAGTCGCTTATATAATTTCCACCCGAGAAGGTGAAAAATAAGTTCACTTCGAACCCATAAATTTTAAAAGTATTATTCAACCCACCAAAATAGGTAGGTATGATTGTTTTTCCTTGAAGTAACATTTTGTTTTTTTCAATTTGAGTTGTTGTTGCCGGAACTAATCTACCCGTATGAACAGTTTTACCTGTTGCATCATACAATGGTCTATCAATTTCATAAATCATTTCAACTCCTTTTTCGGGGTCAATACCGGCATATTCTGCCATATAAAATGTACCAATCCTATTACCTGTAACATTTTTTGTCCCACTAGTATATCCAACTCCTTTTCCACCCACATTCATGGCGGGCGATAGGCTCAACACATTATTTTCATTCGACGAGATATTGAAAGTTGTTGTCCATTTAAAGTTTTTTGTATCAATATTTACACTTGAAAGTGAGAAATCTACTCCAAAGTTAGCCAAATCACCAATATTTTGATACACTGAATTTCCTCCGGTTATTCCCGACGAAGGTGGTAGATCGGCACTTAAAATCATATCACTCACTTTTTTGTAATAATATTCCAACGAACCAGAAATGCGGTTGTTTAAAAACCCGAAATCAATACCAGCATCGTAATTAGTGGTAGTTTCCCAAGTAATTGAAGGATTTCCGATTGACTGCAATATAGTCCCATTGGCGACCTCTACGCCATAATAGTATTTTGATGAGTTAGAAAAAACCACATCATACATATTATTAGGTATGGCATTATTACCCGTTTGACCGTAACTTGCTTTAATTTTCAATTGGTTCATGGTTTTACGGAAAGATTGGAAAAATGATTCCTCGGAAACCAACCAGCCACCAGAAAATGCAGTAAAAAGACCCCAAGGTTTGTATTGAAACTTCGAAGAACCATCTGCACGCAAACTCACAGCCAACACATATTTATCCTTTAGCCGATAATCTGTTCTGAAAAAGTAGGATTGAAGATAATCTTCAGCTGACCAATACGATTTCATGCTTACCATAGTTGCTGGTAAACTTCGTCCTATTTCAGGATAGGTCCCGACAAGGTTTTGTGCTTCCATAATCCTTGTCCAGCCAGTCATACGCATGGACTCAGCACCAAGCACAGCGTTTAGTGAATGTACTCCAAAGGTATTGTTATATTTAGCATACGCATTGTAATTAATCACCCTGCGCATCGCATTTTGATCCAAAGACGAAGATTGAAGTGCTATACTTTTACTTATCCAATTTACAGATGAATTATTGATATAATCCATTCCAAATTCTGTACGCAACGACAAACCTTTGACTGGAGCTATTTTAAGTTCGGCAAAAGTATTACCCACTACACGGTATTGATCTACAAAATCTCTTAAATACCTACGGTCGTTATTGGCCACTAAGTTGCCAGCTTTTGGATACCAATAGCCTGTTAAATCATTGGAGTCGTATACCCGAAGCCATGGAAGAGCATTTCTGTTAGCCGATTCAAAAGCACCTGCCGTACCTGCACCACCACCAAGTGTACCCGCAGTTCCTGTTTTTACGCGGTCGTTGTGCGAATATGAGAATGCAAGGTTAGTTCCCACTTGTAAATTTTTCAAAACTTCAAACTCCGTATTTACACGACCGGTAATACGATCCATGTCGTTGTTTTTCAATACACCTTTATCGGTTCGATAATTGAAAGATGTGTAAACTGAACCGCCTTTAAAGCCTCTTGCCAAGTTTAAATTCAAATCATGATATTGTCCTGTACGTAAAACTTGGTCAAACCAATTTGTATTCACTGTTTCGGCTTCGCTTCGGGTAATTGAATTATAAAGCAAAGATGCAGCAGCCATAGCATCATTGGGGTTAAAAGTTGCTGTTGGGAAAGCATTGTAATTGCCGGTATTGCGTTTTGCCTGATCGGCTAATGCCAACCATTGAGCAGTATTTGCATATCCAATTTGCGAAGGTTGCCGTGTCAAATCGCTTAACCCTGTGGAGTAATCCACATTGATACTTCCTTTTTGATCTAACTTTTTACCCGATTTTGTGGTAATCATAATCACACCATTCGAACCGCGCGAACCATAAATGGCTGTAGCGGCTGCATCTTTCAGCACTTCCATGCTTTCAATATCATTCGGGTTTATCATCGACATAGGGTCTTGCGAAACCGCACTGGAACTGGCTTCCAAACCACCGCCCGAATACATAGGTACACCATCGATTATCCACAAAGGGTCTGTGCCTGCACTAATTGAATTTACACCACGTACATTGATTTTGGTGGGAGCTCCCAGCATACCCGACGAGGTAGTTACATTCACACCCGGCGCGCGACCTTGTAAACCTTGTGTGGGCGAAATGGATTTTAGTGCTGTTAAATCATCCGACTTTACCGATGCACTCGAACCAGTGTAACTGCGTTTGCTCACCGTGCCGTAACCAACTACCACTACTTCTTCCAAGTTTTTGGCATCCTCCACGAGTGTAACCGTATAAACTGTTGCCGAAGTTATGGCAATTTCTTTGGCATTGTAGCCAATATACGAAACTAAGAGTGTGCTGCCAGTTGGCGCGCTGATACTGAATTTTCCATCAATATCGGTGATGGTACCGTTAGTTGTGCCTTTTACGAGTACATTGGCGCCAATAATGGTTTCGCCTTTGGAATCGGCTACAATGCCAGTAATTGTTTTGGCAGCAGCTTTGGTTTGGGCACTCAAGTGGAATGCTCCTAAAATCAGGCAAGCAAAAAGTACCAAGCTCGTGATTTTTTTTCTAAAATTACTCTTTCTGAACAGGTTCATAATAAGATGAATTGATTTTTTTATCGTTTTTAATTAGGTAGAATAATTGCTTTATTTTACTCTTTGACGTAATAATACCGTTACTTCCTTAAACAAAATGAAACTTACATCAAAGAATTTATTACTCTTCGTGTAAGTTTCAATTACAAATAATAACAAAACCTTAAAAAAGTGCTAAACTAAATGCTGTCCGAATGGTTCATTCGAATACTGATGGCGAATATTCATCCCCTCGTTTGGACCTGCTGGCGGTTCGGATTCAAGAGCCAACGATATTTCGTTATCAATAACTATCTTATTGATAATAGGAACAATATATATTTCTTTCGACTTTTCCATAATATTTATTTATTTCTTACTTTCTATTTAACAATCACCTTTTCAGTCTGACTTCCTACTTTCACTATATACATGCCAGCCGTGAGGCGAGGTGTGTGAGCTAAGGATTGTAAGGTTCTGCCATTGGCTATTTGCTGTCCTAAGGCATTCAGAATGCTATAATTGCATGCTTCCGGCGATTGAATAACAATCTGATTATTTGAGTTGACAAAGATTTTTGCCATGTTTTGAGCTGTGTTATCAATTCCATTCACACCACCTGCCGAACGAAACAGAATACTGAAACGATTTGGCGTAGTAGCTTGTGAACTAAATTCGTAGGTTGAAACACCATCTGTTAAGTCTTTTTCAGCCAAAGTAACATTGTCTTTCAAAATCAATTTTACATCGGCAGGTATATTGCTTACTTCATTTGATCTGATGCTAAATGTAGTAGCAGCTCCAGGGATAAATCCAAGTGGAATTTCCTTATTCAAAGGCATGTTTTTCATACCATTCATCACCATTTTATCTGTTCCAATACTGGTATAAATTTGAACTTCGGTATCTGCCTCAGCAAACTTTGGTGAATCAAACACATCGAAATTGTCCGATGCTTCGGCATCAAATATTAGCAATGTTTCATCAGTTCTTGTTCCATTTGACACTTGCAGGCGTACACGCTGGCGGTCGGTGTTTTTCAGAGCTGGGGCTTTGAGCAGGTTCGATGCTTGATGCGAACGAGTTAATTTGCTATCCATTACCAAACTGCCGGCTGCTTTTGCTTTCACCCAAAATGCTTGCATAGGTGGAATAATACCTTTGGGAGCTAATGCAGGAGTGCTTTCGTCGGTAGATGCGTTGTAGGTTATAAACGACCATGCAGCATTTCTGCCATTAATCGGATCAAGACCCAAATTCACATCGCCTGCATTATGACGAATCCATATACTTGGTTCGATAAGTGCAGCGGTAGTAACATCATCAACAAAGGCTTTTGACCAGGTTAAATGCGAAGGATACGGATTACCAATTAAATTAAAACCACTTCCCGCATTTGTAATGCCTGTTACGGTTACATTGCCATTGTTTAAAGCTCCACCTGCGAACTGCAAGGTAGCACCTGTAGCATCCGGCATTGCGATATAACCTTTGCCAACTGCGAAAGTATTTGTAGCAACAAAAGGCTGAGTAGTCCAGCTCGAACTAGTTTCATCGCGCTGATAGTAAGTATATCCTGCTGGTGCAACAGCCGTGGCTGTTGGGCACGACACATACCAATTGCGCGCAGTGCCAAGGTATTGCTCCACAGTAGTAGTGCCGGTTACGGCAAGTGTACCACCATCTGGAATAAATGTAGCAGTACCGGCAGCATCACTTTTCAGCGTAAGATTACCTGCTACGCTTAACGTGCCGCTGCTGATGGTGGTTTGCTTGCCAGCATTGATGGTAAGGTTTTTACTTGTAAAACCAGCTCCATTGTAATTACCGTCAATAATGGCATCTATAATAGAAGAAGATGGCAAAGCAGGCGACCAAGAACTATTACTATAGGTGGTAGATGTATAGGTTTCATACGCACCAATCGTAGGCGTGGCAGCACGTGTTGCTCCTGCATAATCGGTACTTACTAATCCTGTAGCACCAGCTACTAAACTGCCTAATGTTGGCTTGAAATCTGAAGGTACTATTGGATTTGAAAAAGTAAAGCTTAGCGTAGTAGGGTTGATGCTATTAACATCAGTTGTTGTTAATGGCAGAGTTGTTTTATCAGCACCATTATAACCTAAAACTCCGCCTGTGCCGTTTGCAATATAGGCATTGTAGTTTGGGATAGTGTTAGTGGCAGAATAACCGCTAGCGAGATATAAGGCATAGTTTTTACCAGTGCTGCTGTTACTCCTTGCATTATAAAAAATATTATTTGTAATGTTTTTGAGTCCTTTATTTGCAAATGTACAATAGAATCCATAACTATTATCTGTACCGCCACTTGCTGTACCGCCAATATAGAAAGTATTGTTAAACAAGTTGACAACCGGAACTGTCCCTGTATTTCCATTTGCATCATAAGCACCATAAATAATACCAGCACCATTATGAGTGAGATTGAATATATTATTGGATATTGTGCATGGTCCAGAATTAACATTTATTCCATAAAGAGTGGCAGTTCCTTTTATATCTATATTACTAACAAAATTTTTGTAAATTTCAATGGGTGAATTATCGGCTGTTACTAATACTTCGTCAGTCTGAATTGCTGTTATTGATCCACTGGTTATGTTGATACCAAATTCAAAATTCTTGATCGTGTTGTTTCGTACAATAATTGCAGCATCATTTGCAACTGTTTTTTTAATGTAAATTGCGTAGAATGTACTTGCTCCTGCTGTTGTTCGATTTATTTTACAAATACCACTACACTGAGGGCTATTTCCACCTATGTAATTGTTTTCGATAAGGTGACCACTGTTATTGCTGCCAATATTTATTATTGTGTTAAAACCTGTATGAGTTAAATTCAAATCAGTACTCAAATAAAAGCTATTATTACTTATGTTCCAATTTTTATTAAATTGGCCAAGGTCTAAAAAATTACCACCTGCTGTAACAAAAATTAGATCATGAAGAATATTGTTGGAAATGGTATCGTTATCATTTTCTTTATTTATAGTACAAGCTCCAATTTGAATCCCATATCTCATTGCAGTTAAATCTTTATTACTTATTTCATTATAAGATATAGAATTATTGTCGTTTCCAGTAATAGCCGTACCCGCTGAAAAAACAATACATGTATTTGAGCTATTAGCCTTTATGTTACAGTATTTAATTTTATTATTAGAAGCATCATTTGTCAATGTAAAAACCGTAGCGCCATTGAATAACATATCTCTATTTTGGCTCTGAATAACACCACTGCTATTTCGCAATCGCCCATCAATGGTCACATTATCAGC
>JBBQMQ010000101.1:0-10761 GCA_038329115.1 Bacteroidales bacterium | reverse complement strand
CCCACCTAATCAGAGATTCTCTACCCGTATAAGTTCCACCCCCGTTAATAGGTGCATTTGATTGGTCTTTAAACCGTAAACCTTGGGTGCTGTTTAATGTATTCCACCAAGGACCAGCATTTGGTCCACTATAGGCCCAACCACATGTATTTTGTATTGTTGCTGCAGCACTTCCTAAACAATTAGAAATCAAATTACTTGTTTGAGCATTGCTAAATATGCTGATGGTAAAAGGATAAGATGAGGAAGTTGCTCCATTATAAGTAGCATCTGCTGCCACTGTAGCTGTTGCGCTATAACTTCCCACGGCAGTTGGAGGTGTTGGACTAGCCGCGTAGCTTGTTCCATTCACGCCAACATAACTATAAGTTACTGCACCACCTGAACCAGTCTTACTTACGCTGGAAGGACCTTGAGCTGAACCGGTATATACATAATTGCTAGTACCTGTTACACTAATGGTGGAATTAGCCACCAACGAAAGATTTGCAAAACCCAATATCCCTCCGGTATTTGTAACTAAACCCGCAGTTTGTGTAAATTGGATAAAATAGGTACCGGTGGTTGCTGGTGTGAATGTCATAGAGAAGGGAAAGTATTTTAATCCAGATGTATTTGAATTCCAGGTAAATGCCATAGTCCCCAAAGTGGTACCGCCGGTAAACTGTGCTGAAGAATATTGAATAGTAAATGTCGGAACATTCCCGCCATTAAACCATTCGGCTAAACCCGAAAAAGTGTAAGGTGTTCCTGCTGTTAATGAAATTCCTGTTGCAGTTGAGTTAGTTCCGTTACCAACACCCAAACTAAAAATACCGTTGGCATTTGAAGAGTTATATGGACTATCCCATCTTATCAGCGATTCTCTACCTGTATAAGTAGTAATACCTCCGTTTATAGCTGCATTTGATTGGGTTCTAAACCGTAAACCACTACCAGCCTCTGATTGATTCCACGTTGGAGAAAGATTAGGTCCACTATACGCCCAACCCCAATAGTTTTGTACTGAGCTTGCTCCTGTTGAAGTATTTCCTAAACAACTAGAAATTAGATTTGTTTGAGCAAAGCAAAAACTGCTAAATAGCAGTGAGACAAGTAATCCGTAAAATTTTCTCATAATATGTGATTTCTTAAGACTCAAATATCAATTATTTTTAAGGGTTGATTCGGGTGTGGTCAACTAACTTGATGAAATTGTGACCTAATATAAATGACAAATCAAAATGACAAATCACTAGTAAACAATTATTTTATTGTTTGAAACTGAAATTTTAGTGTCTGTATATTTTCTGATTTTACTTCCAGCATTATATTTCCGACATTTTCATTACTTTTCACAGAAACCAGCAATTTTCCATTATTTGCTTTTCGGATATTCGTTTTATAGTTCCCTGTATAAAACATATCGCCTGAATCGACACCAGCTAATGAACCGTTGCCCGAAACATTTACAGTGAGCAAGTTATCAGCATCATAAACCGGATTTCCATTTTTGTCAACCAAAGTTATTTCTATCAGCGACAAATCATTCCCATCGGCCAATAAAGTGGTTTTGGTTGGTTTTGCAAGCATTCGGACCGCTTCGCCTGAGGTTTTCAACACATCCTCGCTTACTTTCTTATTTCCATTATATCCAATCGCTTTTAGCGTTCCGGCTTTATAATTTACAGGCCATGTTCCAACATAGGTATTTTTATCAATAGACTTTTTACCAAGCGATTGATTATTAAGAAACAATTCCACTTGATCGCAATTTGAATACACATTAGCCGTCAACGAATCGGTGGTATTCCAGTTCCATTTCAATGCTGCTTTTGGTTTTCCTTTTTCTTTTTGTTCCACTGCAATATGAAGAGTCGGTTTGTCGCTCCAAAAACTCCTGAACAGGTAAAATGCGGGTTTTTCAAATCCGGCGATATCAATTATACCGCTTGTCCAACCGCGTTGCGGATATTTGTCAGACTCTCCGAAATAATCCAATCCAACCCATATAAATCCGCCAATCACATAATCGTTATCACGATAGGCGATAAAATTGCGTGCTTCTTTGTTGGTTTCTGTTCCAATACACAATTTTTCAGGGCGTTTGTTATGTTCCGGCTCGTACATTTTTTCTTTAAAATGGCGGTCGATGTAGTTATAACCCGAAATGTCGATCGCATCCATAAAACCATTTTCGGTGGCATCCATATATTGGTCACAACCCGAAGTTACCGGGCGCGTATTATCTTCGGCGTGACAAATAGCAACAAGCTTTTGGGCAATTTTATACCCTTCGGCATTTTTCTGATCCGGAATTTCATTTCCAATGCTGTACATGATAATGGAAGGATGATTGCGGTCGCGCTGCAACATAGCTTTCAAATCTGTTTCGCCCCATTGATCAAAATAAAGATGGTAACCATTCTGAGCTTTTCCCTGGTTGTTCTCGGTATAATTGTAAGGCCAGCCGCGTGTCCATTCGTCAAAAGCTTCGTCCATAACGTACATTCCTATTGAATCGCAAAGATCGTAGAACTCTGGTGCAAAAGGATGGTGCGAAGTGCGGACCGCGTTGCAACCCATTTCTTTCATTTTCATCAAGCGTTGGTGCCAAACCTGTATGGGAACGGCAACTCCAAAAGAACCGACATCCTGATGAATGCAAATTCCTTTCAATTTCTCCATTTTACCGTTTACAAACATTCCTTTGTTCGGAATATATTCCAGTTTGCGGATTCCAAATGAAGTAACCTGGTCGTCAATCACTTGTCCATCAACAATGATTTCGCTTTTCAGGTAATACATTGCCGGTGAGTTTACCGACCAAAGTTTGGGATTATTCACTTCAATTTGCTGGCTGAGCAGATGACTTGCCTGAAACTGACCGCATTCTTGCTCACTTTGAGTTTTTGCAATTTCAGTTCCATTTTTATCAACAATCGTAGAGCGGATTGTCAGCTTCTTTGTAATTGGTTCTTGCTTGGCATATACATTTTTCTTCCATTTTTGAATGGCTTCCGATGTAAAAAAATTGCTTGCAAAATCGTAGTTAATATTTACTTTTGCCTTTGCTGTTGTGGCTTCAGGTGTTGTTATGTAAACGCCTTTGTAATTATTGAAATGAACAAAGTTAGTCGCCATAAGCCAAACATTCCGATAAATTCCGGAACCTGTATACCAGCGTGTTGATTCTTTCACCGAATTATCAACCCGAACAGCAATAGTATTGATTTCGCCTTTGCCTGACTTGATAAATTCAGTCAAATCGTATTGCAATGTGGTGAAACCATACGGATGACGACCCAAAAACTGTCCATTTATCCATACTTCGCTGTTCATATAAATGCCATCAAATTGAATAACAAGCTGCTTGTTTTTCATCGATTCCGGCAAAGTAAACGATTTGCGATACCAACCAATTCCAATCGGGAAAAAGCCCCCCGAACCACCGATTGATTTATCCATCGCACCTTCAATACTCCAGTCGTGAGGCAAACTTAGTGTGCGCCACGGAGCATCATTGAAAGCCGAATCGCGATATTGCGGGTTGTCGCTAATGGAAAATTTCCAGTCTTTATTGATGGATACTTTTTGACGAACCTGAGCAGTTGGGATTGCTGATAATGAAAATTTTGAAACAAGCAGCAGGAACAGAATGATGATTTTAATCGGTTTCATTGGATAGTATTAATGTCGTTTGTTGACTAAATTATTTGATTCTCATTAAATAGGGAAGCACATCAATTTCAGCATTCATCTCAATTGATTTCGGTCCTTTGAACGTTTGTCCGGCTTCATTTTTCCAACTGCCTTTTGGAACAAGCACAGTACGTTTCGTTGCATTTTTTCCTAATACGGGGGCTACCAGCAAGCTATCGCCCATCATAAACTGGTCTTTCACTTTTTCATAGCCGCTATTTGGAAAGTTATATTCCATTGGACGCAAAATGGGCTCACCGGTTTTTGCTGTATTATCAACCAATCGGAGAATATAAGGTGTGAATTTTTCACGCAATTTCACGGCTTTCAACACAGCTTCAAGATGCGTTTTATCCAAAATCCGCCACGGAGCTACCGAAAATTGCATCATTGGCATAAGTGCATGGCACTGTGCCGAGCGGACGATCAAATCCTGATCAATTTTGCTGGCATTGAGGAAAGAAGTAAATTCGCCTCCACCAATCATATCGGGACAAGAATAGGCGTAACCCATCAATCCTTCGAGAATCATATTCGGTATTAATTCCTGTAAATCGTTCCAATTGTGGCCTTTATCAGCAAGGCGGTTGGCAATGGCTTGTCCACCCATTTTCCAGTTGGCACGGAACTCATTCAGCGGGAAATCAAGTCCGATGTTGGCATACAGCTCGGTGTATTCATTGGGAGAAGTAAATTTTCGGAATGAAACTAAGTTGCTTTCATCCTTGCCAATATCTCCGGCATCGAACTTAAAACCATCAACACCATATTCATTTACCAACACGTTCAACGAATTTTTGAACCAATCAATGGCCTGAGGATTGCTGAAATCGAGCAACAAGCTGTAACCATTCCACCAGCGGCAAACAGCTGGATTTTTTTCTTTGTTCAGGAAAACAAGTTTCTTTTTAGCAACTTCCCTTCCTTCTTTCGAGTCGGCACTCACAAACGGACACACCCAAAGCATCACTTTGAAACCCATTTTGTGAAGTTTAGCAACCATTTCTTTTGGCGATTTAAAACGTCCCGGGTGAAACGTCCATGTTCCGTAATCTTCCTGCCAATTGTCATCAATCATCAATACACCGGGTGTAAGACCGTTATCCACAATGGCCTGGGCATATTTCATGATGTCATCCTCATTCTGGTCATACATTAATTCAATCCATGTATTGTATTGCGGATGGCTAAACAGCATTTTGTCGGGTGTTTTTCCACTATACGGAAAATAATTTTTAGTGGCAAACTGACAAGCTTGTTTCAGCGTCGTTCCCGCTTTACTATAATTAATTTTTGCGCTTTTACTTTCTACAATAAGGCTATCGACAGTATATTTTATCGAAATGGGTTGTTCGCACCAAACCACTTCACCCTGATTAGAGACAAGTAAAGGTTGTATTTGGTTACCATAATTATTACCATTCATATCAGCAGTATAACCGGCTTTTAATGGCATCATCAAGCCGTGGTTAATAATACCAGTCCACCAATTGGATTGAGCGGTAATTTTTAAGGCAAACCGTTGGCCGTTAGAATTTTGTTGGGCAAACCCTGTAATTGAGAATGCAAGAAAGATCGAAAAGATCAGAATGTGTTTGAGTTTCATTTTTACCTTTTTGTAAGTTGTAATTATTTGATTTTGAGATTATTTGTGAAGTTTTGAGTTGTTGTACCGATGCAGGGCCTCTAAATAATAATAGTCTGCATAAATCAGCGGCACGTCAACTTCTGAATCCAGCGGTAAGTTTCCTGTACAGTGTTTCAACAAGAAATTTCCGTTTGTTCCTGGCTCTGCCAGATAAGTTGGAGTTGATAAACTCTTTAAAATTTTGACAGCCGCATTATAATATTTCGTATCATTTTTCAAATAGGTTGAAAGCTCGAATAAAGCCGAACAGGTTATTGCTGCCGCCGATGCATCGCGGGGCTGAACTGCAGGGGCAGGATGTTTAACAGACCATTGGGCAGCCTGAAATCCTTTTTGTCCGGCATTAAAATCCCAAAATGGAATTCCGTCAGTCGGTAAGTTTTTGTTATTTAGCCAATAATCTGCCAAATGCTTTGCTAAATCAAGAAATTCCTTTCGTTTTGTGAATCGGTAAACCAAAGTGTAACCATAAATTCCCCAGGCTTGCCCACGTGCCCAGGTAGAATTATCTGCAAAACCCTGATTCGTTCCCCGAAACAAAACTTCTCCGGTGGTTGGATCGTAGTTTACTACGTGGTAACTGCTGTAATCAGCTCTGAAATGATTCTTAGCAGTTGTTTCAGCGTGTTTGGTTGCTATTTTTGCAAAATGATTATCGCCGGTTGCTTCTGCAGCAAAATAAAGTAATTCAAGATTCATCATATTGTCGATAATCACCGGATAATTCCATTTATAGTTGCCATCCCACGATTGACCTGAATTCCATGATTTTATGCAACCTGTTTTTTCGCTGAATCTCGTACAAAGCGACTTAGCAGACTGAATAAGTATTTCCTTGTATTTTTCATCTTTTGTCAATCGGTACGCATTTCCATAACTGCAATACATTAAAAAACCAATATCATGATGCGAAGTCAGGTATTGCATTTTTTCCATTGGCAAAGTCCATTTTAATGCCTTCTGTTTCCAGTCATCTTGCTTGTTGTTCTCGTAAATATACCACAAGGAACCGGGGAAAAAACCTTCGGTCCAGTTGTCTAATTTCGTTGAAACTAACTCGCCATTTTTGTTAATTGTCCGTGGATACGTATCGGCAATTGGCAATAAATCGTTTTGAATTTTGTACTGTTTTTCGGCAACGGAAAATGGAGTAGCAGTTGAAAATGGAATGGAGGAATCACATTTTCCGTAATTGGATACAAATAGTAAAACAAGAATGGCAAATATATATCTCATTTTTGTAGTGTAATTATAATTAATTGATAATTAGTTTGTTTGCTAACATATTAGTTGAATTTATTCCCGAGAGTTTCAATAAGTATATCCCTTTTTTCAGACCTTGAATATCGAAAGAATTTTCGTTTCCAGACAGACACTGACTATAAACTAATTGTGAATTCAGATTGAAAACCTCCATTAGCTTGGGTGTAAAATCCAGCGAAGCTAAATTCATATTAAATAGCCCCTGATTCGGATTTGGATAGATATTTACCGTAGAACTGCTTTTTATTGTCGAAACCTCCGTTGTTTCATTTGTATAAACTGTGGTGGTAAGCAATGCCACTTCTTTGGCATTCAGCGTTACATTATTGCCGGTAATACTCCGGGAACTGGTCTGGTGCCAAACATTAAGATCATCAAAATATCCTATTGAAATATGAAGATTTGCAGGCAAACTCTGAAACGTAAATGAACTATTATTTTTAAGGCTCATCAAAATAATATCCCCGTTTTCATCCTCCAACGCAAAGGCTTCGCCACCTATTGCCGATGTGTAAGTAACGGTGTAGGTTGAAAAGGTTTTAGTTTCATTTACAGTTGTTGGAGCATCACTGAGGTTAAAAGCAGCAGTTTTTGAATCCGGCGCCCTGGCAATTCGTTTGTCCGCTTTGTAAATCAAAGCATTAAAATCCTTCACTTCGCTCATTTTCACTTCTGTGTTGTAATTTGTTTTTGTCAGGGAATAAGCTACTGTTAACGAACCATCCCGTTCAATCCAATCATTTGATGACGTACCTCGGTAAAGTCCCAGATCATAGGTTGAAAATCTCCAACCTGTAGTACGTAACTCGTAATTAATATAACCACCTCCTTTATCAAATGATGATAAAATCAAATTAATCAGATTTTTATATTGACTCCCATTTTCGGGAGAATGGTTAATATTCCACGGATAAATAAAATACCCGGAATTGGTTTGATAATTAGCCAACACATCATTGTAAGAATCGCGTCCAACAATGTTTATTCCTTTCAACGAACCAAAGTCCGAAGCATCAGAAGTATAGCCAGCCAAATTAACCCGCGTTACCATGTCGGCAGAACTCTGGTGAATCACTTGTCCCAAGGTATCCAACATGTGATAACCACCTGTTTTTTGACCACCACCCCACATGGATGAGGTTGGTCCAACATGATCAGGTTCATTCTCTACCTGAACCAAAACCACCTTTTTGTTTACATCTTTCAATGTCAGATAATTCATCAATGTAGTTACTGCACGAACTTCTTTCTCAATTAATTTTGCAGTTGTAAAAAGCACAGGAGCTTGAGAAGCTGTTGACACAAGCGGGTAAACCGTTTTATTATTTGAAATATAATACGGTACACTTGACCATCCGCATATATTTGAACCAAACCAAAGAAAATGTAACCGAAGATTGTACTTATTTGCATTTGCCAAATAATTATCAATCAGTGTGTAATTAAAAGTGCCATCGCCAGTTTCAAAATAGCTCCATGGGATTGGAACTGCTGCATCTTTAAAACCAGCTAAACTCGTTCTTTCGAAATATTGATATATATTGGCTAATTTCGTCGCATCGTTATACGGCGAACTTCCCAAATAATCATCGATACGAAGTTGAATACCGTAAATCAGATAAGGCAAACCTTTGTAATCTATGTAATTCTTATTAGCAGTTCTGATTAATTTTGAAACAGGTGTATTGTATTTTACTGAAACAGAATAGGATAGTGTTGTAATTATATTCCTTGAATCTTTTATTTTAAATAAAAATGAAGTTGCTGTTCGATTCATGTCGGGAGTAAAGCTGAACTTTGTCCTGTCGGTAAATACGGTTGCTTGTGAAACATTTGTCTGATTTACAGCGATGCCATTGTAAGTCAATGTTCCGGCAGCTGGCAAAGCCGAAATGATAACGCCGGTAAAAGTATCTCCGTTTGATTTGTAAAATGCAAAATCATTGTTTACAAAAGAATAACTACTTGACGATGAAGCAATATAAATGGTATTATGGGCACTAAGTGGCTGTTGGGCATTGACTTTTACAATAATCAATGCCATTAAAAAAATGAGACGTAATTTCATTGTCAGTTTCTTCATTTTTAATTATTTAATGGTTTCAATTTCTATTTCAGCCGTTTGAAGTCTTTCTCCAAAAACGGATATTTTTATTTTTCCCTCTAATGACGTTGAATTAATTACAGCAACCATTTTACCATTAAAGACTTTCATATAATTAGACGAAAATGATGTTTGGTCAGTTGGATCACCGTTACAAATTGCTTTTAGCGAGCCGTTGCCTTCTGTTTTGAAGAAAAGCAGACGTTGAGAGGTTGGGCATAAATTGCCATCCTTATCGGTAATTTCAACCGTGATGAATGATAAATCTTTCCCATCAGCATGAATGGTGTTTCTGTCGGCTATAAGTCTTATTTTCGTAGGTTTACCGGCAGTTTTAATGATTTCGGTTTGCTGAATTTTACCTTCTTTATTGTATGCCACCGCTTTGATTTCGCCTGGTTGATAAATTATGTTTTTCCACATCAAGCGGTATTTTTCATATTTACCTGTTGTGCTTTTCTCTTTGATTCCCATACTTTTACCATTGACAAAAAGCTCTACTTTCGGGTAATTAGTATAACAGAAAACCGGAATTGTATCGCCTTCTTTGCCTTCCCAATTCCAATGAGGAAGCAAATGCAAAACAGGAGTTGTGCTCCAGCGGCTTTGGTACAAATAAAAACGATCTTTTTTCAATCCGGCTAAATCAACAATCCCAAAATAAGAACTTTTGGCAGGTGTCCCTTCGTTGTAAGGTGTTGGTTCACCCAGATAATCAAAACCAGTCCAGACAAATTCTCCCAAAGAAAAATCACATTCGTCCTGCATCGCGAATTCGGTATCGGGGGTTGAAGCCCAACCTGCATAATCCAGATCATAACTCGAAGTTTGGTAATCATCGTAACAAGGACTTTTATTTTCTTTTGCCGGAAATTTGTAAATACCTCTTGAGCTGAGTGTTGATGCGGTTTCACTTCCGTAAATGATATAATTTGGGTGATCTGCGTGCACTTTTTTATACAACCAGGGCTTGTAATTAAACCCAACAAGGTCAACTACGTCCGTAAGTCCGTTTTTCAAAGCTCCGTTCGGTTTATCAAATCCAGCTGTAACGGGACGTGTAGGATCTTCGCGTCGACAAATGTCTGCAAGGAATTTAGCAGTTTGTTTTCCATCCACTGCGTCTTGTTCCCTGATTTCGTTGCCTATGCTCCACATAATTACCGAAGGATGATTTCTGTCGCGATGAATCATTGCAATCATATCCTTTTCTGCCCATTGGTCAAAAAAGCGGTTATAACCATTTACATTTTTCCCCAGTTTCCATTCGTCAAACGATTCTACCATCACTACTAATCCCATACTGTCGCAAAGTTCGAGTAATTCAGGAGAAGGCGGATTGTGCGATGTACGAATGGCATTGCAACCCATTTCTTTCATTATTTCAAGTTGGCGTTGCGTGGCACGATAATTAACGGCTGCACCTAACGGCCCTAAGTCGTGGTGCAAACAAACTCCCTGAAGCTTAACATGCTTGCCATTCAAAAAGAAGCCCTTCTCTTTGTCAAAATGTAACGAACGAAATCCAAATGGCGTTTCGTAAGTATCTTTTAGAACTTTACCAACAAATAATTTACTAACTGCCATATATCTCAACGGCGAATCAATATCCCAACGTTTTGGATTGCTAACTACTAAGGTTTGAATAAATTTATTTTCACCAACATAAGTATTGGAAGTTTTATTAACTGCCACTTTCTCACCTTTTGTATTGTAAATTTCGGTTACAAGTTCAACCTTTTCAGTTTTATCTGATTGGTTTCTGACTTTAGTTTGAATTATAATTGTTCCTTTTTTGTCAGTAATTTCGGGAGTGGTAATATATGTTCCCCAATGAGCCACATGAATGGGCTCGGTTGTAATAAACCGTACATTTCTATATATTCCTGCTCCGGAATACCAACGCGAGGATTCGGGTTTGTTTTCTAACCGGACTGCCAACACATTTTTTTGACCATACTGAATAAATTTAGTCAAATCGAAAGAAAAAGAACTGTATCCATAAGGCCATTCGCCAATATATTCACCATTGAAATATACTTTTGCCTCACTCATTGCACCATCA
>JBBQMQ010000100.1:0-10863 GCA_038329115.1 Bacteroidales bacterium | reverse complement strand
GTCCATCAGATTCATCAGCCGGTTGGCATTGTTGATAATGCTCACACGCTGACCCCACGAGATGGTGGCAGATAGAAAACCGGCAATTTCGATGTCTTCTTTTTTCGAAAAGCGGTGCGGAATCTGAATAGGATCTGAATGGATGAACTCCGGCCGGTTGTATTTTTCTACGCGTGAATCCAGAAACAGTTTTATTTCGGATAAACTGCCTGCAGCATTATTCATCGACTTCGAAGGATGTTTGTATTGAAAGCGATACCACGTTTTTAATATGTACGAAACTATTTAAGCACCCTATTTCGCGGAGTGAAGTCACAAATTCGGAATGTGACCGGCCATTTCGATAATCGGGTTCTTTTGTGGGATGTTTCAAGTATTTTTCGAACGTGTCAGATGCTTCACCCAAATTTAAAACAGCATGATACAACAGTCCTTTTTTATTTCGGTAAATGGACGATCCTGCAATTTTTTTATTGTCGATGGCTATATCCGAAATGCCTTTCATATGTACATTTTTAATTCCTAAATCAAGCAGACCGGAAATAATAAGGCTGTTTATTTCGCTGAAAACTTCTTTGGGACGTGTGGTTTTATGATCAAAAAATACAGCTGCAATTACCAAGTTGTTGGGTGTAAGTATAACTGTCTGTCCACCCGATGGTCTTTTCAGAACCGTTATTTTATCGTTTTTTACGTTTTCGATATGGAGTGATTCTTCAGGATTATTGGACGCTCCAAGCACAATGTAGGTTTTAGTTGGTATCCATGTCAAAAATTGATTTGATTGTTTTTCAAACAAATGCATATCGGGCAAACAATATTTATTAATTTTGACCATGACACCATTATAAATTAATTGATTTGTCAAAGGCATCAAATCCTGCTTCCATAAATATTTCGGAAACGGTGGGATGGGCGTGAATGGTTTTGGCAATGTCGTAAATAGTTCCTTCTAAGGTCATAAACGCGGTGGCTTCGGCAATCATATCGGTAGCATTGGCAGCAACTATCTGTACTCCCAAAACCTTACCGTATTTTTTATCCGAAATCATACGTAAAAAGCCTTCTGTATTTCCTTCTATCATGGCCTTTCCATTCGCTGAGAGTGGAAATTCACTGATTTTATAATCTATTCCAACTTCTTTTATATATTGTTCGGTCATTCCCACCTGCGAAACTTCCGGAAGCGTATACATATTTATAGGGTATATGGTATCGTCGAAACTGGTTCTGACACCCTTGATGAAATTGATAACGTGAATTGCCTGAGCGGAAGCCACATGAGCCACAAAACTCTTTCCGCTTACGTCGCCAATGGCATAAACACCTTTCTGGCTGGTTTCGAACCAATCGGTGGTTTTAATAAATCCACGTTCGGTCAGTTCAAGTGGCGTTTCACATTCGGGGATAATGGCTTTTCGCGAGTTGCAATTCAGCAGCATATCACATTTAATCTTTTTATCCACGATATATAATTCTCCATTTTCAAATTTTGTAGGATAGGCATTCAGGATAACTTCAATATCTTCCGAAGCAAGTCGTTTGAGAATGTAATGAATTAAATGCTCGTCCAGACCGGCTAAAAAATAATCGCTGTTGGCAATCAGCGTTACTTTTTTATTAATCAGTCGGAAAAACTGAGCTAATTCTACTGCCGAAACATGATTGCCAGTAACCACAATATGTTGGGGAATTGTGTTGACATCAAACAATTTTTCTACTTCTACTATCGGTGCATTTTCAATTTTATTTTCAATTGCTTTCGGTTTTGAGCCGGTGGCAATAATGATATTTTTGGCAAAAATCTTTTTATCGTCCACCTGAACAGAATGATCGGAACCGATTACGGCTGTACCGGTGATAACCTCTACACCATTTTTTTCGAGCATATAATTTATTCCGTGCGTGAGTTTTCCGGTTATTTTTCGGGAACGGTTCTTGGTTTTTTCCCAGTTGAAGGAAATATTTTGCTCCAGAATACCATCAATCCCAAACTCATCGGCATGTTTTACCTTGTGGAACATTTTTGCACTTTCAAGAATGGCTTTTGTAGGTATGCAACCCCAGTTAAAGCACATTCCACCAACCGGTCCTTTTTCAATAAGAGCTGTTTTTAATCCAACCTGTCCGGCCCGAATGGCGGCAACGTATCCGGCTGGGCCGGCACCAATAATTACAACATCGTAGTCCATGAGTATAGTTTTTAATTAGTTAGCTAATAAACATGAATACCGGATCCGATAGAAATTCCATAATCCGATTCATAAATCGCGAAGCTTCTCCACCATCAATTATCCGGTGATCCACCGAAAGCGAAAGTGGTAATACATTTCCTGCAACAACCTGATTGTCTTTTACAACCGGTTTTCTAAGAATGCGTCCTATTCCGAGAATACCTGTTTGTGGATAATTAATGACAGGCGTGGCATAAATGCCGCCAATGGAACCGTAGTTTGTAATGGTGAAAGTTCCTTCCTTCATTTCGTCCAGCGAAAGTTTCCGGTTTCTGGCTTTCTCTGACAATTCGGTGATTTTTTCGGCAATCTGCAAAACAGAAAGCTTATCGGCATTTTTGATTACCGGAACAACCAGACCTTCCGATGTATCAACGGCAATTCCGATATTGTAGCGGTTGTTGTATATCATCCGTTCATTCTCCATATCCATTTGAGCATTCAATGTTCGGTGCAATTTTAATGCTTCAACGGTGGCTTTTACCAGGAAAGGAAGATAGCTCAGTTTGATATTTTTGTCAGCGAATGCTTTATTTATTTTTTCCCGAATCCGCATCAATTCTTCAATTTCCACTTCTTCAAAAAGCGTCATGTGAGCTGTACTCTGCTTGGAATTCAGCATGTTTCGGGCAATGGCTCTCCTGATTTGCGAAAGTGGTTCGTACGTAACAGCATCAGTCGAAAAGGTTACTGTTTCAGTTCGTTTTGCAGGTTCAACTCTACCACTTGATGTCGGTTTATAGGTTTGAATATCTTCTTTGGTTACTCGTCCCGAAGGTCCTGTACCAATTAATTTATTGATATCTAGATTCATATCCTTTGCCATGGCGCGGGCGAGAGGAGTAGCCAATACTTTTGCGGCAGCTCTTTCTTCTGTTTTTGGTTTGGATGGGCCTTCATTGCTTGCCGGAAGATAGGCATTATTTCCGGCGAGTTCCATGGTTCCGACCACACCCGCACCACCTTCTTCAATGGCTTCAGCCGGCACGGTTGCTTTGACTTCGGCCACAGCTGCCTCTCCGAACACTCCTTCAATTTCAATCTCAACCAACGGACTGCCAACTTTAACGGTTTCGCCTACACTTCCGTAAATTGCTACAACAGTTCCGCTTTTAGGGGATGGAATATCTGTTACAATTTTGTCGGTTTCCATGTTCACAAGTGCCTGTCCTGCTTTTATTGCCTGACCTTTTACCACGTACCATTCGAGGATGGTTCCTTCTTCCAATCCTTCGCCAATATCCGGGAAATTAAAAATATATCTCATGGTATGGTAACTTAGAATTTAACGGTGCGTTCTATCTCATAAAAAATTCGTTCGGGAGTTATCATGTAAAGCGGCTCGCCTTTCGCTAACGGAACAATGGTATCAAAGCCCATTACGCGTTTTGGCGGTGCTTCCAAATGCAAAAATGCTTCTTCGTTGGCAATAGCCATAAGTTCCGAACCTACGCTGAATGATTCGGGCGCCTCGGCAACTATGACAATTCTGCCGGTTTTTTTTATCGATTCGGCAATGGTTTCCTTATCAATCGGATAAATGGTTCTCAAATCAATTAATTCCACCGAAATGCCGGCTTCTTTGGCCATCGCGATGGCTTTCTGACATTCACGAATCATGGCTCCAAATGCAACAACCGTTACATCGGTTCCTTCTGTCAATACTTTGGCTTTGCCCAATGGAATGGAAAACTTTTCGTCGGCAACTTCCTGTTTTATGGCTCTGTAAATTCGTTTCGGTTCCATGAAAACCACAGGATCATCACTTTCAATAGCAGCAATCATCAAACCTTTCGCATCATGCGGTGTGGATGGAATCACTACTTTTAATCCCGGAATATGTGCATACAATGCTTCGGGACTCTCGGAATGATGTTCCAATGCATTTATTCCTCCACCATAAGGAAAACGAATCACCATGGGTACTTTGTACATGCCCCGCGAACGGTTATGCATGCGCGAAACATTAGAAATCACCTGATTAAATGCCGGATAGGTAAAACCGTCGAATTGCAATTCTACCACCGGTCGTAATCCTGATAATGCCATACCAAGTCCTGTACCCACAATAGCTGACTCAGCCAGCGGGGAGTCGAAAACCCGTTCAACACCGTATTTTTTTTGAAGACCTTCGGTAACCCTGAAAACACCTCCTTCTTTTCCTGCATCTTCTCCGTACATTACCACGGTTTTATCTTCTTCAAGCATAATGTCCAGTGCATTATTGATAGCTTGTACTATTGTCATTACGCTCATTTGCGGTTCTCCTTCCATGCTTGAAATTGTTCGTAATCTGTTTTTTGTTTTTTCAGAATATCGGGCATATCGGTATACATATAGTTGAAAATATCTTCGAGCTGATACGGTGCGAAGTTTTCGGCTTCCGAAAATTGTTTATCCACTTCAAGCTTGTATTCTTCAATCAGTTTTTCCTCATCTTCTTTCCAGATATTGTTTTTATCCATGTATTTTTTTAATCGTCTGAGCGGATCGGTTTTGTCCCATTCCTGTTCTTCTTCTTTGGTGCGGTATTTCGTGGGGTCGTCGGAAGTGGTATGCGCGCCTTTCCGGTACGTCAGCGCTTCTATTAAAGTGGCACCATCACCTGCCTGTGCATTTTTGAAAGCTTCCCGGTAAGCCACATACATGGCAAAGAAATCGTTGCCATCCACTTTTATTCCTGGCAAGCCGAATGCAAGCGCTTTAACCGCAAGGTTGACAGATTTAGTCTGACTCTTAACCGGAACTGAAATGGCATACTGGTTATTCTGAATAGTAAAAATGACCGGAACTTTCCACACACCGGCAAAATTAAGTGCTTCGCTGAAATCACCTTCGGAAGTGCCACCATCGCCAACAAATGTAAATGCGACTTCATCTTTGTGCTGGTATTTAATAGAATAAGCGATACCGGTAGCATGCAATAACTGCGAACCAATTGGTACGCAAATGGGCAAAACATGATTGGCTTTACTGAAATTACTGCCTTGTTCATTTCCCATATAGTACAAGAAAATTTCTTTCAGCGTAACATCTTTTGCAAGCATAATGGCCATTTCTCGAAAAGCCGGTGCCAGCCAGTCATCTTTGCGGATAATAAGTCCGGCAGCAATTTGTATTGCCTCCTGACCATTAATTGGCGGATAGGTATACATGCGTCCCTGACGTTGATAGGAAACTGCCATTTCGTCGGCAGTGCGGGCGAAAAGCATTGACTTGTAGGCTTTAATGATGGTTTCATTATCCAGATCAGGCATCAGTTGGCTGTCTAGAACTTCACCTTCATTATCAATAATTCTGAGTATTTTATTTTCGCGTGGGTCAAAATTTTCAAAAATCATTTCCGATTTTTTGTTAGTTATTTTTTCAACCGGTTGCTTTAAAGTATTGAGCATAGTTGTTTTTTTATAATATTTATATTTCTGTATTTACTAACAATTACAGACCGATAAGGTTCGGTAAAGAGTTTTAGTAAATGATTTTTAGCTTGATTGTTATTAAAATTAAAACGGATAAACTTTTTTCTTCAACGTGAGAAATTGTGCTTTCACCTTCCCCAATGACAATTATTTCAAATTCCGTGATGTTGATTTTGATTTTCGATCCTTCGTCATGCGTTTCAATATTTTGAAGTATAAAAGGGTTTAAACGAAATCAATATTTGAAATCCTTTTTCGGGGTAACGGATTATTATTTTTTGTACTTTTACGGCGAGCTATCAAACCGTTTTACAAAACCTATAGAATCTGTTTTATGAATAAAAGAATTTTAGTTACATGCATCGCCCTTGTCGTATCAGGGTTTATGTTGTTTGCTCAGAAAGGCAAACTGATTGAAAAATATCTGGAGAAAACACTCAGCAGTCAGGCTGCACCAAATACAGGACCAATTCCCGATTATAGTGACCCGTTTTACTGGGCTGTATCACCTTACAAACACAGTAAAGCCGATAGTGTACCTTCGTTTCTGAAAAACGAAAAACGTGACCAGCGGGCAGATGTGTTTTTTATTCACCCGACTTCGTATATCGGAACGGATGATGAAAATGATATGCTACAGCCTGGTGCTAACTGGAAAAAATTATTGGATAATCTGAAGATTCTTTCGTGGAATGCCGACCTGACCGATGGTGCAATAAACAGGCGCACTGACGACCGAAGTATACTTTATCAGACATCGGCATTTAATGGCAGTTGCCGAATTTTTGCACCGCGTTACAGACAAGCCAACATTAAAGTTTTTTTGTACGCAATTCTTCCGAAGCCGATAAAGCTTTCGATCTGGCTTACGCCGATATTAAAAAAGCATTTGAACACTACTTGCTGAACGAAAATTCCGGACGACCGATTATTATTGCATCACATAGTCAGGGAACTTTGCATGCCATAAGATTGCTGCAGGAGTTCTTCGACGGTACGCCGTTGCAAAAACAACTCGTTTGCGCTTACATAATCGGTTATCAGATTCCCACCGACGCTTTCAAACACATTCCGGTAGGCGAGAAGGCAGATGAAACCGGTTGTTTCGTGGGATGGAGGTCGTATCAGAAAGGTGAATTGTCCAATCAGATTAAAAAAGAAGAAGGGAATTCCGTCTGTGTGAACCCGCTGACGTGGACTGTTTCCAACCAATGGGCATCTGATTCGTTGAATCACGGAACGCTTTATACTTTCAACCGCATGATTCCGCATGCCGTAAGTGCCGGCATTGAACCCAAATCGAAGATTCTGTGGGTTACGCTGCCCAAAGTGTTTGCCTACAAAATGAAGAAAATGAAAAACCTACACGTGTACGATTATAACCTGTTTTGGATGAATATTCGTGAGAATGTTAAGCAACGAATTGATGCGTATTACCTGAAAAAATGAAAAAATAGCCGGTCACTTTGCTGCAACCGGCTATTTTTGTCATTAATCTTATGTCTTGTCTCTAATCAATATTCATCCCAACTCTTAATTTTAATGTCTTCAAAACTCATTGTGCAGAATGCATTTATAAAGGCTGAAGCCAGACGGGCATTAGTAAACAACGGTATGTTGAAGTCGATAGCACCACGGCGAATTATATAATCGTTGGCTAACTCGCGTTTGGAACTGTTTTTTGGAATATTAATAACCAAATCAAATTCTTTGTTGGAAATCATATTCTTTACATTGAATTCACCTTCTTCATCAGGCCATTGTACCCGGGTAGATTCTACGCCGTTTTCGGCTAAGAATTTCTGAGTTCCTCCTGTTGCATAAAGTTCAAATCCTTTCTTTTGTAACAATTTACAAGCATCCGAAAGTTCAACTTTCGATTTTGCTTCTCCTGAAGAAATGAGAATGCGTTTCTTTGGAATACGGAAACCAACAGAAAGTAATGATTTCAGAATTGCTTCCGAAAAATCGTCGCCGATACAACCTACTTCACCCGTTGAAGCCATATCCACACCTAACACGGGATCGGCTTGCTGCAAACGGGCAAATGAAAACTGTGAAGCCTTGATTCCAACGTAATCGAGGTCGAATGCAGATTTTTCAGGTTTTTCAACATCCAACCCAAGCATTACTTTGGTTGCCAGTTCGATAAAGTTTATTTTCAATACCTTAGAAACGAATGGGAAGCTACGTGATGAACGTAAGTTACATTCAATTACCTTGATATAATTATCGCGAGCCAGGAACTGAATGTTGAATGGTCCTGAGATATTCAACGACTTCGCAATTTCACTGGCAATTTTCTTGATTCGGCGAATGGTTTCCACATAGATTTTTTGCGGAGGGAATTGCGTGGTGGCATCACCCGAGTGAACTCCGGCAAATTCCACGTGTTCCGAAATAGCATAAACAAGTATTTCGCCATTTTTAGCTACCGCATCTATTTCAATTTCCTTGCATCGTTCGATAAATTCAGAAATTACAACCGGGTGTTTCTTCGAAACATCAGTTGCCAGTTTCAGGAAGTTTTCGAGCTGCGAAGCATCGTAACATACGTTCATTGCTGCACCAGAAAGCACGTATGATGGTCGTACTAACACCGGATAACCAATTCCGTCCACAAACTCGTTTACATCTTCAAATGTTGTTAATTCTTTCCATCGTGGTTGATCAATTTTCAATGCGTCGAGCATAGAAGAGAATTTGTGGCGGTCTTCGGCGCGGTCAATATCTACAGCTTGAGTGCCGAGGATATTTACGTTAGCATTAGCAAGTTTAAGTGCTAAGTTATTTGGAATTTGCCCACCTGTAGAAACAATCGTTCCCAATGGATTTTCCATGTCGATAATGTCCATAACCCGTTCGAAACTTAGTTCGTCAAAGTACAGGCGGTCGCACATATCGTAATCGGTCGACACTGTTTCGGGATTATAATTGATCATTACCGAGCGGAAACCTTCTTTACGAATTGTCATCAATGCGTTTACTCCACACCAGTCGAATTCCACCGATGAGCCAATGCGGTAAGCTCCCGAACCGAGAACCACCACGGAGCGATGGTCGCCCAAATATTTCACATCAGTTGCTGTACCGCCATAAGTCAGGTACAAATAATTCGTTTGAGCAGGATATTCGGCTGCCAATGTATCGATTTGTTTTACAACTGGAACAATACCACGGTTTTTGCGATGCAAACGTGTCAGTTTTATGTTTTCATCTATTTCGTCGCTACTGCATTTAGTTACTAACCGGGTAATCTGGAAGTCCGAGAAGCCCATTTCTTTGGCTCTGCGCAGTACTTCATCGGGTAATTCGCTCAGCGAATTGAATGTTTCCAGTTTATGTTCTTTATCAACAATATGTTTCAATTTATAAAGGAACCAGCGATCAATTCGGGTCAGTTCGTGTAAACGGTCAATGGAATAGCCACTATGAAGTGCTTGCGCGAGATAGAATACACGCTTGTCTGTTGGTTGATTCAAAGCCGTATCCACATCATCGGCGTAGAAGTCTTTATTTGCCACAAAACCGTGCATACCAAGCCCAATCATACGCAATCCTTTTTGGAATGCTTCTTCAAAATTCCTACCAATTGACATGATTTCACCTACAGATTTCATGCTTGAACCTAATTGACGCGAAACGCCCTGGAATTTACCTAAATCCCAACGCGGAATTTTACAAACAATATAATCCAGTGCCGGTTCGAAAAATGCCGAAGTATCTTTTGTTACCGAGTTTTTTAGTTCGGGAAGTCCGTAACCAAGTCCAAGTTTTGCTGCCACAAAAGCCAGTGGATAACCGGTTGCTTTGGAAGCTAACGCTGAAGAACGGCTCAAACGTGCATTTACCTCGATAACGCGGTAATCTTCTGAGAATGGATCGAAGGCATATTGAACATTACATTCACCTACAATTCCAATGTGACGAATAATGCGGATAGCGAGTTCACGAAGTTTGTGATATTCACGGTTGGTAAGTGTTTGCGAGGGAGCCACAACGATACTTTCGCCGGTATGAATTCCGAGCGGATCGAAGTTTTCCATATTACAAACCGTTATGCAGTTATCGTATTTATCGCGAACTACTTCATATTCAATTTCTTTCCAACCTTTCAATGATTTCTCCACCAACACTTGAGATGAATATGCAAATGCCTTTTCAACCAACTCTCTAAGTTCTGCATCATTGTCGCAGAAACCGCTTCCCATTCCTCCCAGCGCATAGGCTGCACGAACGATAACCGGATAACCCAGTTCATTAGCGGCTCGGACAGCATTTTCGAGGTCGTTCACAGCTTCGCTTTTGATGTAATTTACATCAATTTCAGCTAATTTCTGATTGAAAATTTCGCGGTCTTCCGTGTCAATAATCGATTGTACAGGCGTTCCAAGAACGCGTACATTGTATTTTTCAAAAATCTTATCTCTAAATAATGCAACACCGCAGTTTAGTGCAGTTTGTCCTCCAAACGAAAGGAAAACACCATCAGGACGTTCTTTTTCGATAACGCGTTCTACAAATTCAGGAGTTACAGGCAGGAAATATACCTTGTCGGCAATACCTTCGGAAGTTTGTACTGTGGCAATGTTTGGATTAATTAAAACGGTTTCAATACCTTCTTCTTTCAGTGCCTTCAAAGCTTGCGAACCTGAATAATCAAATTCCCCCGCTTCACCAATTTTCAATGCTCCTGAACCAAGAACCAAAACTTTAGCCCCACCAAATCTTCCCGAAGGAGAGGCTTCCAGATTTATTGGTAAAAAGTCAGCTTTTGGTGTGCCGATAGATTTAATATTTTTTGCACTTAGCTCATTTTCAATCAGCGATACAATATCAAATGTCTTTACACCCCCTCCTTCGGATAGGCTTGGGGAGGCTTCCAATGTTTTGATAAATACATCGAAAAGGAATTCTGTATCTGTTGGTCCGGAAGAAGCTTCGGGGTGAAATTGTGCCGAAAACCATGGCATTGTTTTGTGACGGATTCCTTCATTCGTTCCGTCATTCATGTTCACAAATAATGGTTCCCAATCTGCCCCCAATGTTGTGTTATCAACTGCAAAACCGTGATTTTGAGAAGTGATAAAGGCGCGTTGCGTTCCCACTAATTGTACCGGTTGATTATGACTGCGATGTCCGTATTTCAGTTTGTAGGTTTTAGCACCACCGGCAACCGAAAGCAATTGGTTACCCATACAAATACCGAA
>JBBQMQ010000099.1:0-10870 GCA_038329115.1 Bacteroidales bacterium | reverse complement strand
GGCGTTAAATACTGCCCAGTCTACCATATCGGCTTTTCTTTTGTCGTGTGCCACTAAAGCTATTGTCAATTGCTTATTCATATTCCATTGGTTTTCATAATTCATTTTACAAAGTTAAGCATAATATTAGGAAAACAAAAGGAAGTTTCAAAAGTTCATGAAAATTTAATAAACAAGTTGCCTGCTTTAGAAAATTTTTATACTTTTGTCAATCAATGCAAACGTTTGCAGAAACAGTTTAAGGATTCCCACAATGAAAAAAATAAACTTGTTAATCGTCTTGATTTGTTCAGTTTATTTATCGGCAAAACCTGTAAAAACAGGGATTGAAGTACTGCGCGAACAAAATTACAAAATTCTTGAAGGTAAAAGAGTGGGATTAATTACAAATCCAACCGGAGTTGACAGACAATTAAAATCAACAGTTGATATATTATTTGAAGCAAAAAATGTAAAACTGGTTGCTCTTTTTGGTCCTGAGCATGGCGTACGTGGTGACGCGCATGCAGGAGATGAAGTGGATAATGTATCCGATTCCAGAACAGGTCTTCCTGTATATTCGCTTTATGGCAAGACACGGAAAGCAACTCCTGAAATGCTCAAAGGAATTGATGTGTTGGTTTATGATATTCAGGACATTGGATGCCGTTCATTTACATTTATCAGCACATTGGGACTGGCTCTGGAAGCTGCTGCCGAAAACAATATTGAATTCGTTGTACTTGATCGGCCAAATCCGCTGGGCGGAGAAAAAATTGAAGGAAATCTTACCGAAACTCCGTTTATTTCATTTGTCAGTCAGTTTAAAATTCCATATCTTTACGGACAAACCTGCGGAGAGCTGGCACAAATGCTCAATGAGGAAAACATGCTGAAAAAGAAATGCAAACTTACGGTTGTAAAAATGCAGGGCTGGCACCGAAACATGAAATGGGAAGATACAGGACTAGAATGGGTGGTTGCTTCTCCGCATATTCCGTATAAAAGTTCACCTTATTATTATCCGGTCACCGGAATTTTGGGTGAGTTGGGTTATCTTTCCATTGGAGTTGGATATACACTTCCATTTCAGATTGTAGGTGCTCCGTGGATTAATGCAGAAAACCTGACAACAGCCATGAACAAACTCAATCTGCCGGGAATCGTATTTCGTCCTATCTATTATAAACCTTTTTATGCCAATTTTAAAGATGAAAACTGTCAGGGAGTTCAGATTCATATCATGGATTACAAAAAGGCCAGACTTGCAGAAATTCAGTTTTACATTATGCAGGAACTGAACAAACTGTATCCCGATAAAGCAGTATTCAACAATGCAAATAAAAATCGTTATGCCATGTTTGATAAAGTAAGCGGCAGCGATCAGATAAGAATTTTATTCAGCAAAAATCATTCTTTTGATGACATCAAAGCTTATTGGAACAAGGATGTCGACAATTATCGGAAATTATCAAAAAAATATTACCTGTACAATTAATAGCTAATGAAATCATTTCTGAACGACATAAAAAAACTTATTCCTGAAAATCGTATTTACACCGATGATATGCGATTACTGGCATGGGGAACCGATGCAGGGTTTTACAGGTTGATACCGCAACTTGTTATTCAATCTGAAAACGAAAACGAAATCAGTGAAATACTGAAATCTGCCGGTGAACATAACCTTCCGGTCACATTTCGGGCAGCCGGAACAAGTCTTTCAGGGCAGGCTATCAGTAATTCCATTTTAGTAATTGCCGGAAAAAACTGGGAGAAATATACCATTGCCCCCGATGGTAATTCCATACGCCTTCAACCGGGAATTATCGGTCAACGGGTAAATGAAATACTAAAACCTTTAGGAAAAAAGTTTCCACCTGATCCGGCATCACTTAAATCAGCCATGGTGGGCGGAATTGTACAGAATAACGCTTCGGGAATGAGTTGTGGTACACATGAGAACAGCTACAAAATGTTGCTTTCTGCTCGTATTATTCTGCCGGATGGAACATTGCTCGATACAGGAGATGAAGAAAGCAAAACTAAGTTTCGTCAAACACATCCGACCTTTATTAACAGCATTTGCGAAATGCGCGACCGTGTGAAAGCTGACAAAGAATTCAGTGAATTAATCCGGAAAAAGTATTCTATTAAAAATGTAACCGGGCTATCCATCAATCCTTTTATCGATTTCGATGATCCGTTCCAGATTATAACCAACCTGATTGTAGGTTCGGAAGGAACACTGGCATTTCTGGCCGAAGCAACTATGAAAACGGTAATTGATTATCCGTTTAAAGCCAGTGCCATACTATATTTCCCAACTGTTCGGGCAGCTTGCCAGGCAGTTATCAAACTAAAGAAAAGTCCGGTAACAGCTGTTGAAATGTTCGATCGGTTAGCGATTAAAGCAGTCGAAGATAAATCGGAAGATTTACCAGAATTAAAACTGTTACCATCGGATGGAGCCGTTTTGCTGATAAAAACAGAAGCGGAAACTCAGTTATTATTACAACATAATATTGACGAAATTACTTCAGTCATCTCCGGCTTTGAAACCCTCTTCCCTACCCGATTCACCGATATCGAATCGGAATACAATGCTTATTGGACTATGCGTTCCGGCATTTTTCCTACAGTTGGAAGCACCCGGCCTGTAGGAACCACCTGTTTGATTGAAGATGTAGCTTTTCAGGTGGATGATTTACCTGAAGCAACTTCCGATTTACGTGCTGTTCTGATACAGCACAACTATTCCGAAGCTGTCATTTACGGTCATGCGCTCGAAGGAAACTTTCATTTTATTATTAACCAGTCATTTGACACACCCGAATCGATCGCCCGCTATGAACACATGATGAATGATGTGATTGCATTGGTGGTAGATAAATACCAGGGCTCATTAAAAGCGGAACACGGTACAGGCCGCAATATGGCTCCGTTTGTTCGCAGGGAATGGGGAGAAAAAGCTTTCAACCTGATGCTCGAAGTAAAAAATCTGTTCGACCCGAAAGGCATTCTCAATCCTGGTGTTATTTTTAATGATGATCCCGATTGTCATATAAAAAACTTCAAACCGCTGCCCATCACCCATCCACTTATCGATAAATGTATTGAATGTGGTTTCTGCGAAGTGAATTGCGTCAGTAACGGTTTCACACTTTCATCCCGTCAGCGCATAGTTATTCAACGGGAGATTACCCGATTGAAAACTACCAACGAAAACCCGGAACGTCTTCATTCGCTGGAGAAAAGTTTTGTGTTTGCAGGCGAACAAAGCTGTGCAGGCGATGGTCTTTGTTCCACTTCCTGTCCCGTTGGTATCAACGTGGGCGATTACATTCATGTGATTCGCGAAGAGAATATAAGGGAAAATAAAACGGCTCAACATATCGGCGAATGGTCAGCAGATAACTTCGGATTACTGGCAGTCGGTTTAAAAACAACACTTTGGGCTGCTTATACCACCCGTTCAATAATCGGAAAGAATGCTATGAGTGCTTTTACGCAGGGATTGCGGTACGTGAGCGGAAATACCATTCCATTGTGGACGCCTTCGTTACCTAACCGAGCGAAAAAGATAAAAAAACAACCGCTATCGGACAATCCATTGAAAGTGGTTTATTTTCCGAGTTGTCTGAATCAAATGATGGGTGCAAGCCACGATGATCCCGATCAGACACCTTTAATGCATAAAATGACCGCCTTTTTGAATAAAGCCGGGTACGAAGTTATTTTCCCTGAGAATATGAACAGCCTGTGTTGCGGAACTATTTGGGAAAGCAAAGGAATGCCGCATATTGCCGACCGGAAATCGGCGGAACTGGAAAATGCCTTGTATCGTGCAACGGAAAACGGACGATATCCTGTGTTATGCGACCAAAGTCCATGCTTGCTGCGCATGCGACACACGATGCACAACCTGAAATTATATGAACCGGTGGAATTTATAAATGAGTTTTTGCTTGATAAACTTGATTTTCATCCTACCAACGAATCCGTTACCGTACATGCCACTTGTTCCACCATTAAAATGGGATTAAAACCAACATTGATAAAAATTGCTAACTTGTGCAGTAACAACGTGCTGGTTCCCGAAGAAGTGGGTTGTTGCGGGTTTGCCGGTGATAAAGGATTTACAGTACCGGATCTCAATAAGCATGGATTACGCAAACTTCGCCCACAGGTGGAAGCAGCCCATGCAACAGTAGGATACAGCAACAGCCGAACCTGCGAAATCGGATTGACCACGCACAGTGGCATTCCGTATATGTCTATTGTTTACCTGGTGGATAAATGTACCACTAAGAAGTAAAATATTTTCACTATTTTTGCATATCAATTTATCAGTATACCAATGAAAAAAGCCATTTCTCTACTTATTATTCTGACTACTTTGTTTTCAACTGTACAGGCCGAGCAGAAAAAACGCGAAATGCGTGCTGTTTGGATTGCCACCGTTGCCAATATTGACTGGCCCAGCCAAAAGAACCTGACATCGAAAGCCCAACGCGAAGAAATGCGAACCATGCTCGATGGACTTGTAAAAAACAATATCAATGCCATCGTGGTACAAATACGTCCGACAGCTGATGCTTTCTACCCTTCCACGTTGGAACCGTGGTCTAACTGGCTCACAGGAAAACAAGGTGTCAGACCAGATCCGTATTACGATCCGTTGCAATTTATTATAAACGAAGCACATAAACGTTGTATTGAAGTTCACGTGTGGTTAAATCCGTACCGTGTAACCAATTCGGGTTCTATTGATCAACTAAGTAAGAAACATTTATATTTTAAAAACAAGGATTTGTTTGTAAAATACGGTGGTAAATACTATTTCGACCCGGGAATGGACGAAACACGTGATTTTCTGAATCAGGTAGTGGAAGATGTGGTGGAACGCTACGATATTGACGCCATTCATTTCGATGATTATTTCTATCCGTACCGCGTTGCCGGTGAAGAATTTCCTGATGAATCATCATTCCGGCAATTTCCGAGGGGTTTTGCATCCGATCAAAAAGACGACTGGCGCCGCAACAACGTGAATTTGGTTATCGCCGAGTTACAACAAACTATTAAAAGCATTAAACCGTGGGTAGAATTCGGAATCTCGCCTTTTGGCGTGTGGCGCAATAGCACCGTTGATTCTCGCGGTTCGGCTACCATGGCAGGTGTGCAAAACTACGATGATTTATACGCAGATATCCTGAAATGGCTCAAAGAAGGTATCATTGATTACGTGGTTCCGCAATTGTACTGGGAAATAGGCAAAAAGGTAGCCGATTATGATATACTTGCTAAATGGTGGAGTGAAAACTCTTTCGGAAAAAATCTGTATATTGGTTTGTATGCCTCACAACTTGGATCATCGGAAGCCAATCAGGCCTGGCGCAAAGGAAACGAAGTTATTCGTCAGTTGAATGATAACAAACAATATCCGCTTATTGATGGAGCTGTGTTATTCAGTGCCAAAGGTTTTCTGAAAAACAAACAGGGACTGAACGACAGTCTTCAACATAACCAGTATAAATATCCGGCTTTAAATCCTATTAACCGCAATATTCAGGGTGATACACCTGCTCAGCCGCAGAATATCCGCATTTTGAGAGATGGATCCGAAGCATATCTGGTTTGGGATGCAGTTAATGAAGACGGTGGTTGTGCCACGGCTTATTATGTGGTCTATGCCTTCAAAGGAAGGAAAGTAGGCGACATGAATGATCCGGCAAATATAATACTAAGAACCACCGAAAACTGTGTTGATTTACGCGACCTTGAACGGAAAATAAAAGGACATTATGCGTTTGTGGTAACAGCTATAAACCGCTTTAAAAGAGAAAGTATACCCACCCAAGGAGTAGAAAGGAGAATGTAGAAATAGTTGACAGTTTATTGTTTATAGCAGACCCCTAAATCCCCTAAAAGGGACTTAAAGAAGTAATTCTGCATATTTTTATAGAAAACTAAAGCTAATAAATACGAGATGATACAAATTAATTCCCCTTTACAGGGTTAGGGGTCGTATTTGTTAATTAGGAATAAATAGTTTATAGTCAATATTCGGGAGTTGGCTGGCTATTAATTATTGGGGCTATTGGTTCTTCTTTTGAGCTTATTTCACAAACCACCAAAGCAGCAAAACAACAATAAGCAGAGAAGGCAGCATGTTCATGATACGCAGTTTTTTGATTTCAAGAATATTAATGCCCAACCCGATAAGCAGAATGCCTCCTACGCTTATTAAACCCTGAACGATTACCGGAGTAAAAAAAGGACTGGCATAATTGGCCAGCAAAGTAAGGGAACCCTGAAATATCAACAACGGAACAGCCGAAGCAATCACACCGCTTCCAAATGCCGAAGCCAGCAATATGGCAGAGAAAAAATCCATTAATGATTTTGTCATCAATACTTCGGTAGAACCGCTTGTACCTTCCTGCAGTGTACCTACAATGGTCATTGCGCCAACACAAAACAACAAAAAAGCCGTTATTAATCCTTCCGAAAATTTTTCATTTCCAATCTTAAACCGTTTCCGAAGGTAAGCACTTAACCGCTCCGCTCCTGCTTCCAGATTCATCCATTCGCCAAGCAACGAACCGACAGCCAGACTTCCCACCACGATAAGAATATGATCCATTTTCACCACCATGGTGATACCTATTGCCAATGTAAACAAGCCCACGGCCTGAAAGTAAATAGTTGTAACCCGTTCGGGCATATTCTTTTTCAGAAGTAAACCGGCGGTTCCACCCACAATAACGGCTGCAGTATTAACAAGAGTTCCTATCATAATTTCTGTTGATTTCGTTGAGTTGTTGAAAGATTAAAGTTTACAAAAATACGCTTTTTATCGTTATTCACAATTTACAAAGGATAATTCATACTTTTTAATGCAGAATTTATTATTGATGATAAAATCACTAACGGACATCTTAAAATTCTATTTCTAAATTTATTGAAATAAAATTAGGTTAAAGAAAATAAACTATTTATCTTTGGTGCGGAATTTTCCGAATCTGTATATGAGATATTATAATAACACAATTAAAACCATCAACAATGGCAAAAAAAACAATTTTAGTAAGTCTCACAGGCATACTGCTTTTATTGAGTTCATGTTCACCCCGTATCAGCAGTTCCATATCCAAAAATTATCCCCCATTGCGAACTAACGACAAAGTAACGGTTATTGAGTTGGAAAATCAAGCTCCAGCGGAATCGGAATTGTTGGGAAAAGTAAATATTGGCGATACAGGCTCTACTACAGATTGTAATTACAGCAAGGTACTGGAAGAAGCCAAGCAGGAAGCACGAAAAGCAGGAGGAAATGCAATTAAAATAACCAAACACGATTACCCCAATGGTATGAGTAACTGTCATCGCATTACGGCAGCCATATACAGAGTAAAATCGTTCGAAGAACCGGCAAACGTTGCCCAAACTCAGGACAATTCATCGGTAGGCGATACCATTCAGATTACTAAAGCAGGTCTGGGTTATAAGTATACCTACGATAATCAGATTCTCACAATGAATACACTACAAGAATTTGTTCAAAAGAATCCAAATGCACTCGTGTACTTCAAAAAAGCCAAAGCCACTTCAGGTTTTACATCCGTTTTAGGGTATGTCGGTGGTTTCATGATTGGATGGACGTTAGGATCAGCTATTCGGGGTGAAGAACCACCCTGGACTATGGCATTAATAGGTTGTGGTGTTATAGCCGTGGCGTTCCCCATTGCATCCGGTGCAGAAAATAATTTGTTGAAAGCTGTACAAACTTACAACATGGGAATTAAACCTTCTCCTCAATCACTAAAATATGAAATTAAGCTGGGCGTAAACCAAAACGGACTGGGACTGGCAATTCGATTCTGATAGAAGAAGACCCGGAAGATAAATCTTATTGTAACAATGAAAAATAACACCCAAATAAATTGCCCAAACTGTGGAACGGCTATTGATGTACAGGATATTCTGGTAATCCTACGTGTAGAGAGGGGGCGCGCCCCGTCTCTACAACGAACCGTGCAACAAACCAAATAATAAATCACACATCGAACCGAAGAATAAATCTAACAATAAACCGAACTACGAACCCAACAAAACCTATTGGTGCAGATTAATTAACGAATAAAACAATATTCTATTCGAACAAATGAAAAATAAATTTCAAAATAAATACCGGATACCGTCGGCGCGTGCCACCTGGCATGATTACAACGAAGGAATGTATTTCATTACCATTTGTACTACCGGAATGGAACATTATTTTGGAAAAATAGAAGAATATGATATGCTGTTGAATACATTAGGCGAATTTGTTTCATTAGCTATACGTGATGTATCTACGCATTATCCGTATGCAGAAATAACGGTTTCACAAATAATGCCTAACCATTTTCATTTGATTGTGATTATTGATGATCCAAAAATTTTACGCGAAGTTCCCATTGAAATGGAACGAATTGTTGATGTGGAACGAACTGTAAAGAAGGGGCGCGCCTCGTCACTACGACAAATACAACAATGCGATGAATCCGAACCACAAGCATTAAACCTGAAAATGAAAACCATTTCTAACAAAAACGGTATGTATAGGTGGTATTAAATCGGCTGTAACACGATATGCACATGATAACAAAATAGAATTCGGATGGCAGGAACGTTTTCACGATCATATTATTCGCGATAGGGAGGAATATATTCGAATAGCAGAGTATATTGAAAATAATCCCCGTAACCGCTTGAATGATAAATTTTACACTATCTGAAAATTATGAAATTGAAATTACACACCGGGGGAGTTTCCCGCTAATTATTCAAAGAAAACAATGAAAAATAGCACCCAAATAAATTGCCCAAACTGTGGAACGGCTATTGATGTACAGGATATTCTGGCACATCAGCTGGAAGATGAAATAAAACTCAAGTATCAGAATCAGCTGGCAGATGAACAAAAGAAGTATAGTGCAGAGGTTGAGAGTCTGAATAAAGCCAAAGAAGAGTTTGAAGAAAAGAAAAAGCAAGAAAACGTCCTTTTCCAGGATCGATTAGAAAAACAACTGAAAGAAGACCGGAAAACACTGGAAGAAAAGCTGAAACTGAAGTTTCGGGAAGAACAACTGGAACAATTCAACGCGTTGCAAAAAGAGTTGAACGAAAAATCGGAACAGGTTAAAGAACTAAATCTGACTAAGATAGAAGTTGAGAAACTGAAGCGGGAAAAATCGGAATTGAAAGAAAAAGCCGAAGCCGAAGCTCAAAAAAATCTGAATGAAACGTTGATTACCGAAAAAGAGAAAATCAGAAAGCAGGAAGAAGATAAAAATGAGTTGCGGTTCAAGGAACTTCAAAAACAACTGGAAGACCAGCGGAGATTGACCGAAGAAATGAAACGAAAGCAGGAACAGGGTTCCATGCAATTGCAGGGTGAAGTTCAGGAATTAGCTATTGAAGAATGGTTGGCAGCTCAATTTCCATTGGATACAATTGATGAAATTAAAAAAGGAGCCCGTGGTGGAGATTGTATTCAAACGGTGAATACCCGAACTTTGCAAAACTGCGGAACCATTTATTATGAAAGTAAGCGCACCAAGGACTTCCAACCGTCGTGGATAGAAAAGTTTAAAGCTGACATTCGTGAGAAAGGCGCTAATATAGGCGTATTGGTAACGGAAGTAATGCCTTCGGATATGGATAGAATGGGATTGAAAGATGGAATCTGGATTTGTAATTATGATGAATTCAAAGGATTGTGTTCTGTGTTAAGGGAATCCATCATTCAAATAAATGTAGCGGTAAGTTCGCAGGAAAACAAAGGCGACAAAATGCATATGCTTTATGACTATCTTACCGGGAATACTTTCCGTTTACAGGTGGAAGCCATTGTGGAAGGCTTTACGCAAATGAGAGCAGACTTGGAAAGCGAAAAAAGAGCCATGCAAAGCATTTGGAAAAAACGGGAAAAACAAATTGAAAAAGTGACGGTAAATACCATTGATATGCATGCTTCGATAAAAGGGATTGCCGGTAATGCTATTCAATCGGTTACTTTGTTGGAGTTGGCTGAAGCTGAGATTAATAATGAGGAGATAGAATAAAAAACTAATCTCTGTAGTCATCTGGCTGATTTTTTGTAAAATTGAATAACATTGAAAATCAATAGAATCAATGGGTTTGATTAACTCATCAAAAAATACAAATGAAAAGTAAAAAACAACAGATACCGACTAATTCAACCGGAAAGACAGAATTTGAAAATGAAATTACCATTTTTGTAATTCCGGCATTGGCTCCTATCAACTGGTCAAATCCCTCCACGTTGTTTAAAACTACATTGAAATGCTTTATCAAAGCAATAACTGCCCGAAATCTGTATACTATCGGACATACCATCGTTCGCATCAAATCGCCCTTTACTCCTGAGCCGGTTTATGTGGCGATGTCCGGTAAATATCATACCGAAAAAGCGACCTCTGTTCTAATTCGGAAAATGGGATTAGGTGTATTGGGAGCAACGCTCAAAGGACATACCGAACCAGAAAAGAGAATTCATGAAGGCATCAGACTATATGCTAAAAGAGGAATGATTGGCTATATTAGGTTTAAAGTCAATGAACAGTCTATACATCGTGTTTTTGAGTTCATAAATCATTTTGAACATAAATCGACATTGAAATGTGCTCCCAGTGAACTTTACAATGGAGCCACCTGGCCCCGTTATGAAAACGAAGGTTCTGGTTGTTCAAGTTTCGGAATGGCCTTGTTGGATGTGGCAGGAATACTTCCTGCAGGTTCGGAAGACTGGAAATCAAGTATACTGATTCCAATGAATCTTATTGGTGGTGTATTTAATCAAAATAAAAAAATCAGGATC
>JBBQMQ010000098.1:0-10895 GCA_038329115.1 Bacteroidales bacterium | reverse complement strand
GATTACGGTTTTCCAACAGCAATACCGAAATGGTGCTGATAATGGTGTAAACATAAAGTGTTACAATTAACACAGTTATTACGTGGTTCATATCCTATTTAATGTTTATTTCTGGAAGAACAACCATTCGTGGCTGTCATACGTTTTGCGTGAAACAGGTTGTAATTTTAAAACGGGTGCTGCAACTCCTTCGGTGATCCGTTGGGGCGAAACTTCAATATTGGCTTCATCCCACAATCCGGATTCAATGAAACTGGTAAGGATGCTTGCTCCGCCTTCTATCATAACTGAATGTATATTGCGTTTATAAATTTCGTTTAAAACTGTAGGAATACAATTCGTTTCGAAATTTATTTTTACAAATTCCAAATGGGTTTTATTGCTTTGATCTTTTTCAGTAAAAATGATGGTCGGTATAATTCCATCTTTCAGATTGAAGTTATCGGGAATACGTCCCTGACGGTCGATAGCAATACGGACAGGGTTTTTCCCTGACCAATTACGCACAGTCAATGAAGGATTATCCAACAAAACCGTATTGGCACCAACCAAGATGGACTGGTTTTCAGAGCGCATTTTATGTGTCAGTTGCCTCGTAATGGAATTTGAAATCTGCAACGGTGCAACAGAATTATCGGTGCGGATTCGATCCATAAAGCCATCCTGTGTTTGAGCCCATTTCAGCAAAACATACGGCCGTTTTTGTTCCTGAAAAATAAAAAAACGTTTGTTTAACTCACGGCATTCGTCAACTAACACATTCACCATAACTTCAATTCCTGCTTTACGAAGAATTTCCACACCACGACCTGCTACTTTAGGATTTGGATCCAATGTTCCAATGACGACCCGCGGAATGCCGCTTTTGACAATTAAATCGGCACACGGAGGAGTCTTTCCAAAGTACGAACACGGTTCGAGGTTGACATACATAGTTGAATGTTTCAACAACTCTTTATCTTTTACAGAATTGATGGCATTGGGTTCGGCATGTGCTTCTCCATATCGTTGATGATAGCCTTCACCGATTATTTTGTCATCGTGAACCAACACTGCACCAACCATGGGATTGGGAGCCACATAACCACCACCGTTTTGGGCCAGTTGCAGGCAACGGGACATAAAAAGCCCCCTAACCCCCGATGAGTGAAGTTTAGTTTCTGTATTTTTTATTTCAAACATATCATTTTTTATTTTGAATCCCCCTTTTGGGGGTTAGGGGGCTTTTCTATATCTTTGCATCTATGAAAAATGCTATTCAATATATTCAATCCGAATTGCTTGGTCTTTATCCTGAAACGGAAATCCGTAGTTTCTGGTTATTAATCGTTGAAAAACTTACGAGCTTTTCACGCACTGAAATTATCGTTAACAAAAATACAGTTTTTTCTGAAATACAACGTCATGATGTTGAAAGTTTTGTTGCGAAACTAAAGAAAAATGTTCCGATTCAGTATATTTTGGGCGAAACTGAGTTTTATGGCCTCACTTTTAACGTGAATGACTCGGTTTTGATTCCCCGTCCGGAGACTGAAGAACTGGTGGATTGGATAAAAACAGAAAATGACCGCAACGCCAACTTACAAATACTGGATATTGGCACTGGAAGCGGATGTATTGCTATTAGTCTGAAACATGAATTCATACATGCGACCGTGGATGGGTTTGATATTTCGAAAACGGCACTCGAAACCGCAGCCGGTAATGCCAAACGAAATAAACTAAAGGTTACTTTTAGACAAGTGGATATTTTGAATGCTCCTGATTTTGAAACAAAGTGGGATATTATCGTGAGCAATCCGCCTTATGTGCTTGAAAATGAAAAAGCGGAGATTCAGCCGAATGTTCTGGATAACGAACCTCATATAGCTTTGTTTGTACCGGATAATGACCCGTTGCTCTTCTATCGTAAGATTGCAGAGTTTGCTCAAAAACATTTGCAACCCGGCGGAAAACTGTATTTTGAAATTAACCGCGAGGCCAGAAAAGCCACTGTTGATTTGGTTAGCGGAATGGGATTCAGGAATGTGGAACTGCGGAAAGATATATCAGGTAACGATAGAATGGTAGCAGCGAGTCTTGGTTCTAATATCTTGGCTCTTGATTCTGAGTTATGAAAAAATTGCATAAAGATCATCCATGGATTCATTATTTGCTGTTGCTTTTCGGTGTGTTTTGCATATCGTGGTCGGCCATACTGGTAAAAATAGCCAATATCAGCGGATTTGGGTCAGGGTTTTACAGATTATTATTCGGTACGATTGGCATTATTCCCATTTGGTTGATTTTCAAAAAGCCGATAACTGATGTTCGTGGTGTGAAAGTGGCAATCATTTGCGGAGTGCTTTTTGCCTGTGATATTGCACTGTGGAATACTTCTATCATGCTTTCGAAAGCTACCATTTCTACTTTATTAGCTAACCTTGCACCGGTGTGGGTTGGACTCGGCGGCCTAATCTTCATGAAAGAAAAACCGGGAAAGATTTTCTGGATTGGCACGGCGATATCAATTTTCGGAGTTACCATTATTATCGGGCTAAACGAAGTGCTGGGTGCGCGTCTGAACTTCGGAAACGGACTGGCCATTATTGCCAGCATGTTTTACGGAGCTTATCTGCTGACCGTACGCAAAGGAAGGGTTTCACTCGATACGTTTTCATTCACTACCATTTCCATGATTTCGAGCACCCTAGTTTTGGGAATAATATGTCTGGTTTCTTCCACTACGCTTTGGGGGTTTAGTGCTAAAACATGGTTAGCATTGGGCACTTTAGGTGTTGGCCCGCAAATACTGGGCTGGCTTTCCATCAATCAAGCATTGGGGCATATCAAGCCCACCATTGCTTCGGTAAGTTTATTGAGCCAGACGGTTTTCACGGCCATTTTCTCGGTTATTATCCTTAGTGAAGTACTGACCGTCCATGAAGTCGGTGGTGCTGTGGTGGTGTTGGTGGGGATTTATTTGGTGAATAGGAGAAGATAAAATAAATTGCCCTCAGGCTAAAGCCGTAGGCAATTGATTCCACTGTTTATTTCAAATTTCCCAGATTAAACACATTAGCCGGAATGGCAATATCGAGTTTTATTTCCTGTTTGGTCATTTTGGTTCCCGGTCCTACTTTGAGCATATCCTTATACACAACGGTCATTGGATACCAGCGGCCTCCCACTTTTTGAACATCGGAAAATGTAATCCGTTTCAACAATTTGCCACTTTTGGCAAATAGATCGGCTTTCAGAGGCACATAACGTTCTTCATCCACCCACATTTTACGGGTGAAATAATTTGCATCCGAAACGAATGCAGTCAGTGTTATGACCCAACATTTGCGGCCATCAATGAGTTCCGTGCCGGTAACTTCGGCTTTGTATTGTTCCAACAACGGTTTGTCGTTCATCATGTCCTCGTACGACATATCGCTGCCCATCACCGATTGACGCAACATGTGACCGGAAATTTGAATGGTGCGGTCGGTCGATGGCGAATAAATCCACAGCTGGTTTTCGAGTTTCAGCATCTTAGTACCTTTCTCACGTGCCGGAGCCAGGTATTCGGTATACGCTTTATTATCGCCTTCGCCGTACGATTTGGAAACCATGGTGCGTTTGGTGCGTTCCGTCCCAATTTCCATCGAAGTTGTCGTAATACGGGTTTTTGCTGACATGTTATTGTCTACTTTATCCAGTATGGATTTGCCGGTTGGATAATTTTGTGCAGATAGTAATAATGGGAGAAATAGTAATATGCCTCCCAAGCCTCTAAAGGGGGAGAATTTAAAAAAATACTGAATGTTCCTTTTCATCTGTTTATAATTTGATTTTTTTATTTGTCATGTACATTTCATAATATATAAAATTTTCGCTGTGATAGAAAGTCCCCCTTCAGGGGGATTTAGGGGGCCGTTAGTTCATCCTTCCAACTCTTTAAATAAATTGGCAGTTTGGCGTTTGTAAATGCCGATTCCGGCCAGCATAGCTCCGATAACTGTGGAGAGAACGCCGGGAATAAAACCGATAAAAAAGGTCATCGTGGTTATTTGCGCCCGAATAATGCTTGGCATCATCATGTTTGAATTGCGCATCATATTCCGTGCATCGATACCGTACACTTGCAACGGCCAGGCCATCATCAAGCCCAACAGTATTCCAACTGCCGAACCAATTATACCAACCAGAAGAGCCTCTGCAATCAACGAACTATAAATTTCGTTTTTACTTTCACCAATTGCCAGTCGCAACCCGAACTCGCCATAGCGGCGCAAACCGCCAACCAATCCGGCATTCCAAAGCACAATAGACATGGCAAAAACGAAAACGAAAATAATGATGAACTGAGCATTTTCGGAGTAGGCAATCATAAAATCCATACCTCCAATACCACTCATTGGCGACATAGCCAGCGAAAACTGGTCGGATTTTTTTGTATTTTGGGCATTGAATTCTGTTGAAAGCTTTTTGGCACGGGCATCCACATACGGCGAATCGCGAAAGAAACCCAACACTTCACCCGCTGCATTTTCCATATTCAGTGCCACCCGCACATCTTCAATATCGGCCATAAACATCCCTTTATCCAACGCCTGAGTGCCAAAATGAATCGTTCCGCAAACCGTAAAATTATACATGGCCATATCGCCATACATGGTATTCGAAATCAATGTGACGCGTTCGCCAAGTTTCAGATTCATCTTTTTAAATAAATCATTGGTAATCATCGCTTCCCCTTTTTTGGTCGGAAATCTGCCCGAAAACAATTTAGATTTCAAATCCATCCTGTTTATTTCTTCATCACTGCCGAGCAAATGAACTCCCATTCCTATCACATTTCCCTGCGAGCGGGTCACACCCTTTGAATCCGGAGCATCCAACAATCCGCCAAATTGAATCCGGTCAGTCCAATTCATATCCGGATAAGTTGCTTTGAGTTTCTTCATCACATTATTCACATCCAGTATGGCATAATCATTAGGCATTTGTGATAGATTTTCCTTGTAAGCTTCGGTCATTACCTTAACATGTCCCGACGAGAATTTGGCTGTAGTTTCGATACTATCGCTAAACATGCCGCCCATATAAGCTTGCAAAAAGACAGTTATCATTACTCCCAGGGCCACAACCAGTATTGGTAACAGACTTCGGCTTTTGTCGCGCAAGAGTCCGTTTAATAAGAAAGCCCCCTTACTCCCCCAATGGGAGATTTCAATATGTTTTTTATTTGTTGTTTCCATGTTAACTAACTATTTTATTTATAAATGGCACTCTTTAAGTCCCCCTTCGGGGGATTTAGGGGGCTTTACTTCACCTTTCCTCTGATTGCATCCGTCGGATTCATCTTCGCAATTTTTCGTGCCGGCAAATAACTCACAATGGCAGTTACAATAAATATGAAAATCATTGTTCCGATAATCAAACCCGGAGTAATGGTTGCATACATGGTGTCAGCCATTGGCACTCCCAATTCACTGGCATCCATGTTGAACGAATAACCGTAAACAACCATCCAATACATGATTGGCGTTCCCCAAACTGCACCAACAACAAATGCCAACAATGCATTTATCGTTCCTTCGAGGGTAAAATGCCACACAACCTGTCGTTGCGTCATTCCCAATGCAATCATGGTTCCAATTTCACGCTGACGCCGGAATATAGACAAAGTCTGTGTATCAAAAATAGCAAGCATGGCCAGCAAAAGAAAGATAACATATAGGAAACTGGTACCGATAGATTTCGTTTTTACCAGCAAAGTGGTCGATTCTGTAAGTTTCTCAACACTTTTAAAATTCCAATCAGCCACTTTGGATATTTGCAATTCAGGGGATTTAATCAACAAATTGGCACAATTTATATTCATGGTCATTTTCTGTAATCTATCCAATGGAATCCACAAAATGCCATTATCAACTGTAGGAATTGATGTTTTAAAGATGCCAACAACACGAATATCTGCCGCTTCAAACGTCCCGTTTTTATCGCGCCAGCGTAATGTCACCAAATCATTGAGTTTCAATTTGGTTTGCCGGGCCATAAATGCTCCCAAAATCACAGGAATAGCCCCCTCACCCCCTAAAGGAGGAACTTCAGAAAGTAGTTTCTCTGTTGGAATATTCAGCAATTTTTGTTCGGGACGAATTCCTTTCAACAATACACCCTGCATTCTTCCCTGAGGATAAATGCTTCCTTGTGTGATTAGAATCGGTTCCAACAAATGATTGTCTACACTTTTTTTGAAAACTGAAGGAATTTGAACTGTGCTCGAATCGAATGTAAAAGGATCGAAAGGATCGTATTTTGATTGCCAGTATTGACCTCCGGCAATTTCCCACTTAACGGTATCATCAACTGCCTGATTGCTCCATCCTTTCAAAATTCCCTGTAAAATAATAATCAGCACAAAGGAAATAGAAAGCACAAATACGTTGAGCCAGGTTTTCAAACCGTTACCTAATAAGCTTCTGAGAGCTGTGTAAAACAAAGCCCCCCAACCCCCGAAGGGGGAGTTGTTAGTTTTATTATTTGTAGTAGTATTCATATTTATAAATTCAAAGTATAATTAAAAAATCTTTAAGTCCCCCTTCGGGGGATTTAGGGGGCTGAAATCTTCAACAACTTTACCATCCTGCAAACGAATAATTCTTCTCAAATAGCTGATTACTTTTTCATCGTGAGTAGCAAAAATAAACGATGTTTTCAGTTCTTTGTTCAGCTTTTCCATAGTCTGCAAAATATTATGAGAATTGACAGAATCCAGGTTGGCAGTCGGTTCATCAGCCAAAACCAGCATCGGACGTTTTACCATAGCGCGCGCAATAGCCACCCGTTGGCATTCACCACCCGATAGTTGTGCCGGACGCGATTTTACCTTGTCGGTTAATCCAACCCATTCCAACGTTTCCATCACCCGCTTTTTACGCTCATCCGCACTCATATCGAGTAACAACAACGGAAATTCAACATTTTCGAAAACAGTATAAACCGGCAACAAATTGTAGCTCTGAAAAATAAATCCCAACTTTTCTTTGCGAAGTTGCGCAGCTTCTTTCGGACTCAGTTTCCCAACCGATTTTCCCAACACCACCACTTCACCCTCCGAAGGAATATCCAACGAACCGATAATATTCAATAAAGTGGTTTTACCCGATCCGCTCGGACCTACCAATCCTGCAAATTCTCCCTCAGAAAATGAAAGATTTACGCCATTTAAAGCCGTAAAAAATCCTGTTCCGATGTGGAATTTCTTTACTAAGTTTTTTACTTCAACAATTGTTTCCATGTTTTTTCTATTTGTTTTTTTCAACTTCACCAAAGTTCGAAACTTTGGAAAAGGTTGATATTTTAAAAATTATAATTCACCATTACCTGAACTCCTTTTCCGGCAAACATATTTCTGCCGCCCGATTGGGATGTAATTAGCTGGTAATTTGTCGGATTCCAGTATCCAAAAACATATAACGCCCAGTTATCGTACGTCCTGCTCCAACTCACATAATTGTAGGTCAGATTTGGTCCGGGAATATAAAAAATCATCGCTGACAGATTATCCAGTATCGAAACCGGATACGTGAACATGCTGCCCACCACGCTCACTGTCGTTCCATTGATTAAAAACTGGTCGCCAAGGTGATAACGGAAATATTCCAGCGTCATTCCCAGTCCATTTCCAATTCCAAACGTATAATCTGCCCCCAAATTCCATGCATCCTGAACAGGATAAGGGAAATACTGGGACTTTTGGGTTAAGGTTACGCTCGATTCAAACCAAAGTCCGATTCCAACATCCCATTTTCCATCCAATCCAATCCTCGATTCGTTCAGTAAACCGGTATTATTTGGAATTTGCACTTTCCGGTAATTTGTACTTACAGCAATTTGCCCTGTACCTGCCGGCATCTGAAAACGCCCTCCCACTTCGGGTTTCCATTGCGCAGACCGGTACATTTCATATCCTTTTTTATTTTTATTTCCGATTAATCCCCAAAGCCAGATATTCGCATTATTCGGAAAATAATAGCGACCCAACGCTCCATAAACTCCATCAGTCAACTGCAACGGATCACGCACATCCATGGCGTCAAACCACATCAACGGCCGGAAAAGCTTGGCCGAACCAAAATTTATTTTCTGCAAACCGGCACGAACTTCCCAATTGCGACCTGAATAACGCGCCCAAACCCGATACGGTTTCAACTGCCCCATCACGCTGTCATATCGTAAACCCGTAAAATCTACCGAGCCATTAATATTAGCCGACGCTTCAAAATCAATCTTCGAATTTGTAGCCAATTTAAAATTCCCCAGCAAAGTCGGTACAAACCGTCCGCCAAACTGAGCTGGGAAAGAATTTTCCAACTGCGCCACTCCCCATGCCGTTACCTGACCATTAAATGATATGTGTGTTGTGTCAGACTTTTCTGCTTTGCATAAAAATCCAACTATTAGAAACAATACTATAATATTTGTTTTCAGCTTCATCAATTCGTAATCTTAATCTAAAATCACTTTATCGGCATTATACCATATATTTGAGTCTGTGTTAATTGTCTGGTAAGCGTATCAACATCCGGAAACATGTGCATTAAATCCGGCGAACTACAAAATTCCACTTGCTTTTGCATCAACCAAAGAACATAATTCAGATTTAAATCTGGATTCATATCGCCCGATTGCTGAGCCTTTTTCAAAAAATCTACAAGCATAGCCAATGATTTTTCCATAATTTCATGAAAACAAGCCAGAATTTCTACAGCATCTGGATTGTAAAAATCTGCCACAAACTCTATGGACATATCTTTATTATGTTGTAATTTTAGCTGCAATGATTTCTCCAGTTTTTCAGCAAAACTAAAATCTCCTTCCATTATTTGACGAGATTCTACAAAAGCTTCGTTAGTTAAAGTTCTTATCAGATAGATTACCAGTGCATTCTTATTCTCATAAAAAGTATAAAACGTTTTCCGGCTGACATTTGCCTTTTTGCAAATTTCGTCAATAGTCACTTTTTTAAAGCCATGCTTCCAAAATAATTCCTTGGCTTTTGCCTCTATCTGTTCTTTTTTAGTCAATTTCATAGGTTGTAGTAAACAATTTAGGCGCAAAGTTACATTTTTTATCTACAAAACAATATTTTGTTACCTATAATTTTTATTTTTAGCAAAAATATTTTTTAGAGCATCAGATTTCTTCTTAAAACAAGAAAAATAACTACATTTGTGAGTTGATTTTTAAACCAAAATTATCATGAAAAAGGAATATTCGTTGGAAGAATTATTGCACAAAGCAGCATCTTATTGTTCAATTTCAGAACATTGCATTTCGGAAGTTGAGGAAAAACTCACAGCTTGGGGCGTATCTGAAACCGATAAACAAAAAATTATTGCCCGATTGATTTCAGAAGATTTTATCAATGAAAAACGTTTCTGCACCTATTTCGTGAAAGACAAATTTCGTTTCAACAAATGGGGGAAAATAAAAATATCCTTTGCAATGAAACAAAAAAGATTGAGTAAGGAACAAATAAACACAGCTTTAGGCATCATCGACGACGGTGAATATGAAGAACTTCTGGCTTCCATCTTGAAAACCAAACTTGTGGGGTTAAAATTCGAATATGAATATGAAAAGCAGGGAAAACTTTACCGTTTTGCTCAAAGTAGGGGATTTGAAAATAATGTAATTGAACGGGTTATTCGGTCTATATAATTTCAAATTCATTCTCAGGATTAATCGCTAAATAATGAATCCGCCGCCAAGCACTTTTCCATCCCGATAAAAAACTGCGGTTTGTCCGGGAGCAATGGATTCAAGTGGTTCGGCCAGCTCAACTTTCAACCGGTTTTCATCCAAAACTATAATTCTACTTAATGTGTTCTGTTTACGGTAGCGGATTCGTGTAATAGTATCATATTCAGCCGAAAACAAACTATTATCAACTAAAATATAATCTCGTACAATAAATTCAGTCTTGTACATTGCCGATAAAGGTGCCAACACAACTTCATTGGTTAGAGGCAAAATTTCTTTTACAAAAACTTTTCGGTTCAGGTGTATCAAACCCCGCCTCTGCCCTACGGTATAAAGCGGAAAGCCTTCATGAAGTCCAAGCGTTTTTCCGTCTTCATCAATAAAATTTCCGGGATAAATCAGTTTATCCGAGTTTATCAATTGCGATTTCAAAAATGGTCGGTAATCGCCGGAACAGAAGCAAGCTCCCAAGCTATCTTTTTTCTCCGAAATATATTTGAAACCGCATTCAGCAGCCATTTTGCGAACATCGGTTTTATGAAATTCGCCCAATGGAAAAATAATTCTTGCAAGTTGTTCTTGTTTTAATCCCCAAAGGAAAAATGACTGGTCTTTGTCCGGATCGTAACCTTCGGATATAAAGTATCGACCTGAATTTTCAACAATTCGGGTGTAATGCCCCATCGCCACTTTTTCGCAACCGAGTCGGTCTGCTTCCTGCAAAATCAGTTTCCATTTCAACTCATTATTACATTTGGCACACGGAAACGGCGTTTGTCCGCTCAAATATTCTTCCACGAAATATTTTACTACAGTTTCCTTGAAAATAGTGATGGCATCATACGTTATATGCTCAATGCCAAGCTGTTTTGCCAGACGCTGCGCATCTTCTAAATGTTTGTTTTTGCCTTCTTCCCAGAAACGAAATGTAATGCCAACGACTTCGTAGCCCTGTTCCATTAAAAGAATGGCAGCAACCGAACTATCGGTGCCGCCACTCATTCCTAAAAGGATTTTTGTGCCCCCTAACCCCCTGAAGGGGGAACTGAAGTTAGTTTGGTCTCTTATGTTTTTATTCATTAGAGTTATAATTATCAGTAGTAATATTTCTTGTCCACGTGCTCGGTGGTTCGTTCTCTTATCCCCCCTTTAGG
>JBBQMQ010000097.1:0-10896 GCA_038329115.1 Bacteroidales bacterium | reverse complement strand
AAACTGCTTTCATAAATATTAAACTAAAGGTTGAAAAACTGAGTAGCAAGCGAATCAATTATTTTCTTTTCACTACCATTATAATGCCTGCAATGATAAGTAAAACAGGCCATATAAAATCTGAAATGTGTTTTGTTAACTGAATTATATCAGATAATCTGAAAAGCAAACCAACAATAATAAGTACAATTCCAATATTTTTATTTGAATGACTTAATAAAAATATGATTCCGATTATAAACGGGTAATTCTTAAAATCGAAGACAAAATCTGCCAATTCCGGAGGTAAAATCTGGAGTTGACGTATCAAAAAGAGACATCCAAATACGAGTAATGTTATGCCCCAAGCTAACCGATTATCTTTTTTAATTGCCATTTATAAAAATGTTTAATCCCAGAATACGTTGGGAATGATTAATATGATTGTTAGTTATAAGTCTCATAATGAATCTTTTCAATTGCTAATTTTTCATCATCAAATGGATTTTTGTTCTCATTAGGATAACCAATTGATAAAATGTTTAAGATTGAAAAATGCTCCGGAATATTTAATAGAGAACGAATGTATGATTCAGAACTAAGTTGTTCTTCTTTCTGACGACCATAAATCTGAATCCAGCAACTTCCTAAACCTAGATCATGTGCCTGTAATTGCATAATAATTGAGGCAATTGCTGCATCTTCCATCCAAACGTCACTTTTTGTAGTATCAGCTATAACTAAAATGGCTAATGGAGATTCTGCTAAAAACTGTGAACCTTGTTGACGGCAATCAGCTAATTTACCAAGCATCTCTTTCTCCTGAATTACAATAAATTCCCAAGGATTACTGCGTTTAGAAGCTGGAGACATTAAGGCAGCATTTGTTATTTTGGCAATTTTTTCCTGTTCAACCGGTTTCGGTAAATACTTACGTATACTTCTGCGGGTTTTTATTAAATCGAAAAATGAAGTCATTGAATATGTTATTGTTTAGCGTGTTTTTCAACAAGATATGTAATTATATTATTAGGTTTCAATAACTTATTTAGTCTTTCAAACGGTAATGTAACTTCGGTTTGGCCTAACGATTCCGGTGCTATTTCAAAAGGATTAAAAACATAGTTGATACTTTCGTCGGTTAAGTAAAAATTTCCATTAGGTATAATTTTGTCAGTCCAGTAAACAGTGTTCTCAAGATTAAGAATCGGGTTTTTTTCAGGGGTTTCTTTACTTTCTTCTACAATCCGTTTCTTTATAAGTTCCGAGAGAGCTGATTTATAATTATCAATAAATAAATCCTTTTCAGTAATTAACTTGCCTGTTTTTAGATTGAAATTATAATAATTTCGTGTTTGTAATCCATGAGCACCACCCATGTATACATATCGTTCAATTCCGTAAGCATAAATATTTTTATCGCTTAATAAGCTGAATCCGGAAACAATGTGTTCATTATTAAAAGTATAAGCACTTCCACTGTCCAGTTGATTTACTAATTGTTCATTATTATCAATGTAATCACTATTTAAGTCGGCTGCAAATAATTGAACTATAGAATCATTTGAATGTGAAACGTAGGTTTGCCCAAACACATTCGAAATAATCGTTGCACGAATTGAATCCAGCACATTTTTGTCGGCAAATGATACTGGAATTTCAAACTCAATTTCAACATCTAAAGAGCCTTTTGCAGTATCTTTAGTCAAATAATATCTTTTGCTAAAATCCTTTTCTTCTGTTTTAATTGTTTTGTGAATACAGGAAAAAAACACAAATGAACTTAAAATGCTTAAAAACAATAATATAGATTGCCTTTTCATAATCTTATAACTTATTTAATTTAGGGAACAAAATTACAATATTTAAAAGAGAAAATCTCTAAAAAAAAACAAAATATTTTCGGGATTATCATAATCCTATTATCTTTGAACCGCAATGAAAACAATATTAATAAAATACTGCATTTCAATTTTAGCTGCAACCTACTTTTTAGTTGGAGGTTTGGGGTATAATGTGGTAAATTATTGTTGTGAAACATGTGAAAATGAGGGAATTGCTGAAGTTGAACTTGTTTCATGCAATTCAATTCATCATAATGCTTTTTCACCAATTACCATTCCCGATAAAAACGATAAAAACGGTAATGAAGTTTTAAAAGAATCAGATTCTTGCCAACTTTTAAGAATTAAAACCGATATTGCCCCCAATATTGTTCAGAAACCATGTTTCGAGAATATTGTGAAGCATATAAATTATTACAATTTAATTCCGGAATTATCAATCAACGAATCAATGCCCGGAATTAAAAGCGTTATCCATCCTCCTGATAATTACCTGATAACTTCGGGCAGAACAAAAATTAAACTCCACGCTGTTCTGTTAATTTGATTTTGAAACTATATTTTCAAACAAAGAAGCTTTGTTTGAAAGTATTTAAATGTCTGATTTAAAACTATTTTTAAATCACTCATTGTTTTTTCAATTAAATTAATTTCTCATTTCTTTTCAGAAATTTATGATAGAACGGATTATTCAATTCTCAATCAAAAACAAATTAGTTATTGGTCTGTTTGTCTGTGCATTAATTGCATGGGGAACTTATTCATTAGTTAATTTGCCTATCGATGCCATTCCGGATACCACTAATAATCAGGTTCAGGTGATTTCACTTGCACCGTCATTAGCTGTTCAGGAAGTAGAAAGTTTCATCACGGCACCAATTGAGGTGGCAGTTGCTAATATACCGGATATTATTGAGTTACGATCAATTTCCAGATTAGGATTATCGGTTGTAACCATCGTGTTTAAAGATAATGTTGACGTCTATTGGACACGGCAACAGATTAGCGAACGGTTGAAAGAAGCGGAAGAAGCTATTCCTGCAGGTCTTGCTAAAATTGAACTTGCACCAATTTCGTCGGGTTTAGGCGAAATTTATCAATACCGGCTTTCAGTTGATAAAGCACTTGTTCATAAATATTCGCCGATGGATCTTCGAACCATGCAGGATTGGGTGGTTAGGCGTGAAATGCTTGGAACACCCGGTGTGGCTGATATAAACAGTTACGGTGGCTTTGTAAAACAATATGAAATTGCTGTAAATCCAGAAAGATTGCGGGGAATGAATCTCACGTTGACAGATATTTTTGATGCTCTTCAGAAGAACAATGAAAATACCGGTAGCGCCTATATTGACAAAAAACCAACTGCCTATTTCATTCGGGGAATTGGTTTGGTGAAAACCGTGGAAGATATTGAGAAAATTGTAGTAAAAAATAATTCTTCCGGTATGCCGGTTTTAATTCGGGATGTCGCTGTTGTTCAATATGGTAACGCAACGCGCTATGGAGCTTTTGTCGTTGATACAACCGAGGCCGTGGGTGGCGTTGTCATGATGCTTAAAGGTGCTAATGCACATCAGGTAATTGATGACGTGGAAACCCGCATAAAATCCATTCAGAAATCGCTGCCGGAAGGAGTGAAAATTGAACCATTCCTGAATCGTTCCGATTTAGTTGGACGCGCTATCAGTACTGTTTCACAAAATCTTATCGAAGGCGCATTAATTGTGATTTTCATTCTGGTTTTGTTGCTTGGCGATTTTCGTGCCGGTTTGATTGTGGCTTCAGTTATTCCATTGTCAATGCTTTTTGCACTTTCGATGATGAATTTGTTTGGCGTTTCAGGAAATTTGATGAGTCTCGGAGCTATCGACTTCGGATTGATAGTGGATGGAGCGGTAATTATTGTTGAAAGCGTTGTACATAGAATATCAAAAACAAAACAATTAAATCCTGATATTAAACAACTTACCCAACTGCAGATGGACGAAAATGTCTTTCAGTCTGCAAAACGAATGATGAGTTCAGCTACTTTCGGACAAATCATTATTCTGATTGTGTATTTGCCAATTATGGCATTGGTTGGAATAGAAGGAAAAATGTTTCGTCCTATGGCTGAAGTTGTTGCTTTTGCTTTGGTGGGAGCAGCCATACTTTCATTAACTTATGTTCCAATGGCTTCAGCCTTATTTTTAAGCAAAAATACCGAATATAAACCAACAATTTCCGATAAGATTATGGCTTGGTTTCATCGTGTGTTTGAGCCGATGATTTTATTTGCTTTAAAACGAAAAAAACTGGTTTCGCTTTTGGCTATAATTCTTTTTGTTTTTAGCTTGTTTGTTTTCAATAGGTTAGGAGGTGAATTTATTCCTCAGCTTGAGGAGGGCGATTTAGCCGCCGGAGTGATGACCTTGCAGGGCGGTTCACTTTCAAATACGATTGAAACAGTTGAAAAAGCGAATAAGATTTTACTGGATAATTTTCCTGAAATAAAACACACCGTTTGTAAAATCGGAGCCGGAGAAATTCCCACTGATCCAACTCCCATGGAAACAGGCGATTATATTATTACCTTAAAAGATAAAAGCGAATGGACGAGTGCCAAAACAAGGGAAGAACTGGTAGAAAAGATGCAGGAAAAGTTGGTTGTGATGGCTGGTGTGAAATTTGAATTTCAACAACCTATTCAGATGCGGTTTAATGAATTGCTTTCAGGTTCACGTCAGGATATTGCAGTTAAATTATTTGGTGATAATCTGAATACATTGTCAGAAAAAGCTACTGAAATAGAGCGAATTATCAAAGGTGTTAAGGGTGTTGAAGATATTAATGTTGAAAAAGTAACCGGATTGGGACAAATTCAGGTTGAATTTAATCGCGACAGGCTGGCACAATATGGTATTTCTATTGAGGAAGTGAACCAGATTTTACGTGCTGCTTTTGCCGGAAGTCAGGCCGGAGTTGTATTCGACGAAGAAAAGCGATTTGGATTAGTTGTTCGATTTGACAAGGATTACCGTCAAAGTGTGGATGATGTCAGAAATCTGACCGTTTCACTTCCAAATGGTCAACAAATTCCATTTGACCAAATAGCTGATGTACAAATAAAATCGGGACCGGCTCAGGTATCGCGTGAAAATACAAAGCGGCGCATAACGGTAGGTTTTAACGTTCGAAACCGTGATGTTCAAAGTGTAATTGCTGAAGTAACCAAAAAGATAGATTCTCAAGTAAAATTGCCAACAGGATATTATATTAATTATGGTGGTGAATTCCAGAATCTTGAAGCAGCAAAAACCAGGTTGATGATTGCTGTCCCTGTAGCTTTGCTTTTAATCCTTATTTTGTTGTTTTTTACATTCAATTCGTTGAAACAATCGTTATTAATTTTTACAGCAGTGCCTATGTCGGCTATCGGTGGAATTTTTGCCCTTTGGATTCGAGATATGAATTTTTCAATTTCGGCCGGTGTTGGATTTATTGCGCTTTTTGGTGTTGCCGTACTTAATGGAATTGTGTTGATTGCCGAGTTTAACCGATTGGAGAAGAATGGCATAACTGATATTACAGAACGCGTGTTGAAAGGATTGAATACCCGGTTACGACCAGTAATTATTACAGCTTTAGTTGCTTCACTCGGATTTTTACCTATGGCATTATCGGGTTCGGCAGGTGCCGAAGTTCAAAGGCCGTTGGCAACCGTTGTAATTGGTGGCTTGATTTCAGCCACATTTTTGACGCTGGTTATTTTGCCAATATTCTATATTTTCTTTACAACCAGAAAATTCAAGTTTTCAATAAAACGAAAAACTATGAAAAATCTGACTATTTTGGTTGTGTTATTCATTCCTCTTTTTATGTCGAATGTTAATGCACAGAAAAAGCTTACTTTGAATCTGCATCAGGCTATTCAAATGGCTTTGGATAGCAATTTATCAGTCCGCTCATTTTCGTTTTCTGTCGACGTACAAAAAGCATTGAAGGGTGCTTCGTGGAATATCCCGAAAACAACGATTCAAGGTCAATACGGGCAGTTTAATACGTTTACTAAGGATAATAGTTTTTCCATAAATCAATCGTTTTCTTTCCCGTCGGTATATATAAACCAGTTTAAACTATCTAACGCTCAGATAAAGAGTAGCGAATTGGATTTAAGGTCAACAGAGCTTGATGTTGCCACACAGGTAAAGCAAATTTATTGGCAATTATCTTATTTAAATTCGAAACAAAAGCTTTTTCAATGGCAGGATAGTTTATATTCGGGTTTTTTGAAAGCTGCCGAAATGAGATTGAAAACCGGAGAAACAAACCGGTTGGAAATGATTACTGCACGTTCAACCAGTATGGAATTAAGAAACCAGTTGAAGCAAATAAATGCAGATATCATAAATTCGAGTCAGAAGTTGCAAAGTCTTTTAAATACCGATGCAGATATTGCTCTCACTGATTCTGTATTGGTAAGGACATACTATTTACCTGTTTTCGACAGTTTAACTCTGAAAGAAAACCCGGCTATAAGCTTGCAAAATCAGCATATAGAAATTTCACATTTGGAAACCAATTTGGAGAAAAGCCAGATGCTTCCTGAATTCAATATTGGTTATAGCAGTCAGACCATGATTGGAAGTCAGGATGTGAACGGAGTTTCGCGTACTTTTGGTTTGCGGGACAGGTTTTCATTTGTTCAGGCGGGAGTTTCCATTCCGCTTTGGTTTGTACCCTATTCTTCAAAAATTAAAGCTTCCAGACTGAAAGAACAGTTTGCCAGGACAACTGCTGAGTATTACAAAAAATCACTTTCAAGTAATTATAAATCGCTTTTGAATGATTTCCATAAATATAACAGCAGTGTGGATTATTATGAAAAACAGGCTATTCCCGAAGCTAATATGATTATTGAACAGGCTACCAGAAGTTATCAGGGAGGAGCTCTTGATTACCTTGATTATATACAGAATCTAAGCAGAGCCCTCGTAATTAAGCAAAATTACATAGAAGCATTAAATAATTACAATCAAACGGTTATATCCATTGAGTATATTACCGGACATATTTATTAATCGATTCATTATTAAAATATTATGACAAAAAATAAAATATATTTTTTCATCGTTTTTTCCTTTGCTTTGCTTGCTTTTAGTTCGTGTGGAAAAGGAAAAATAGCTGAAAGTGAAGCAAAAACCGAAGTTCTTCCGGCTGAAATTGTTGAACTGCGTGAAGATCAGATTAAACAAGCCGGTGTTGAACTCGGTAAAATTGAAACCCGATCGTTGAGTGGTACATTGAAAGTGAGTGGAAAAGTAGCCGTTGCACCTGAAAATATGGCAACGGTTTGTATGCCAATGGGCGGATTTATTAAAAAAACTTCCATGATGCCTGGCAGCAAAGTTTCAAAAGGACAAACACTTGCTGTCATTGAAAATCAGGAATTTGTGGATATACAACAGAATTATCTTGAAACAAAAAATAAGTTTGACTATGCCGAATCGGAATTTAAAAGACACACCGAACTTTATAAAAATGATGTTTATTCCGAAAAGAATATTCAGCAGGTTACTACTGATTATAAAAACCTGAAAACGCAGGTAAACGCTTTAAAGCAAAAGCTGGTTATGATTGGAATTAATCCAGACCGTTTAAATGAAGACAATATAAGTCGCTCAGTGGCTTTGGTTTCACCTATTTCGGGCTATGTGAAAACAGTAAATGTGAATTTAGGTAAATATGTTTCTTCATCGGACGTTTTATTTGAAATTGTAAACAGTAACAACCTTTTTCTTGAACTCACTTTGTTTGAAAAAGATGCAACCAATATTGCTGAAGGGCAACAAATTCATTTCTTTATAAACAATGAAAAAGAGCAACATAAAGCCGTTATTTATCAGACAGCCAAGTCGATAAATGACAATAAAAGTTATCAGGTATTTGCAAAAGTATCGGATTATTGTAAAAATATTATACCCGGAATGTATGTCAATGCAATTATCGAATCTTCCAACCATAAAGGATTAACTTTGCCTTCAGAAGCTATAGTAAGTTTTGATGATAAAAACTATATTTTTGTTTTCGAGAAGAATAAGATTGAGAATGGAAAACAATTTGCCGAATACCGAATGATTGAAATTCAAAAAGGAATTATAAATGGTGATATTACTGAAATAACTTTACCGGATAACATAAATGCAGATACTGCAAAAATTGTGGTTAAAGGTGCTTATAATTTGCTTTCAGCTATGAAAAATGCCGGTGAAATGAGTTGCTAATGTTTTATAATCAGAATATTTATTAAAACCATCAAGAAATTTCGATAAAATTTTGCAGATTGATTTAACCTTTCTATCTTTGTTCAGGAAATTAATTTCAAATCAAGTAACGTTACTTAAATTATTTACAATTAAACAATTAAAAAAATGAAAAAAACAATTGCTATCTTGTCGCTTATCGCGATTTTTGTTTCTACCAGTGTAATAAGTGCACAAACGACAACAGTTAAAAAAGAGAAGACAACCACAAAAACTGAAGTAAAATGTGACAAAAAAGCTGATGTTGAAAAATGCAAAACAGAGTGTAAAGATAAAAAAGGCGACATGAAATGTAGCAAAGAAGGTGAAAAGTGCTCAAAAGGCGAAAAATGCTGTAAAGCTAAAGCCGGCGAAAAAGATTGCAAAAAATCTGAAAAAACCTGTGAGAAAAAAGCTGAAGTAAAGAAACCAGTTACTGAAAAGAAATAAATTTTCTTATAACTTACAAAGAAAGCTGCAATTAAACTAATTGCAGCTTTCTTGTTTCAATGAATAAATTGTTCTATTTTTGTTGTGTATAAAATAGTTATAATCAATGTTTCAAACTAAAGTAGAAATTCCGGTAACCAACCAGAAAATTAGCTATCAGGATTCAATAATGACATTGGGTTCATGTTTTGCAGAAAACATTGGAACCAAATTATCGAATGTTTATTTCGATACGGATATTAATCCTTTCGGAGTGGTGTATAATCCGGTTTCAATCAAGAATAGTTTGGAATTACTGCTTCAAAACAAGCCATTTAGTCCGGACGATTTGTTTGAATATCGTTCATTATGGAACAGTTTTTCGCATAGCACGCAGTTTTCAAATCCAGACCAAAAAGTTTGTCTTGAAACTATAAATTCCCAACTTCAAAGTTCTGCTGAATTTCTAAAAAAGACTGATACATTGATAATTACTTTCGGTACAGCCTGGGTTTTCGAAGATGTAAACAGTGGGAGCGTGGTTTCTAATTGTCACAAACTACCTGCAAATAAATTTCAACGAAAAAGACTGAGCGTAGAAGAAATAATTTCTGATTATTCAAAACTCATCAGCCAATTAACTGTTCAATTTCCCAACATAAAAATGATATTCAGTGTCAGCCCGATTCGTCATTGGAAAGACGGTCCACACGAAAATAATCTCAGTAAAAGTACCTTATTGCTGGCTATTGAGGAGCTTCAAAAAGAATTTTCAAACGTTCATTATTTTCCGGCTTACGAAATTCAAATGGACGAGCTCCGCGATTATCGTTTCTATGCTGCCGACATGTTACATCCATCAGAGGTAGCTGTGGATTACATTTGGGAACGTTTTTCCGAAACATATTTTACTGAACAGACCTTGCAAATTAAATCACAAGTGGAGCAATTTAATGCAGATTTGTCTCATCGTCCGTTGCATCCAGAATCAGCTGAGTTTAAAAATTTTCAAACCAAACTGGAAGAACGAAAAATCGCATTACTTGCCAACTATAAGTTTCTTTGCAACCGAATTAAATAAAAAACCCCGATAGAATCCAATCCATCAGGGTCTTAACGATTTAATTAAACTATCAAACTATTATAAATCGGTAATAATGGGTTTGTATTTTGGAACTAATATTTTCATAACAGACCAGCCGATAAGATAAGCAACTGCACAGAACGAAAATACGATTGTATAACCTGTGGTTTTAGTACCCCATTCTGCCAGACTATAATCGAATAACATTCCACTTCCTTTGTTGATAAAAAACGAACCGATACCACCAGCCATACCACCTATACCAACAATGGTTGCTATGGCCGATTTAGGAAACATATCACCTACTGTGGTAAAAATATTTGCCGACCAGGCCTGATGAGCTGAGCCACCGATACCGATTAGAATTACAGGAACCCAAAAAGCAAAATTACCCAATACACTGATATGACCAAAAGGTTGAGCCAGTAAAACTAATAGTGGGAAAAATGCAATAATCATCATAGCACGCATTCGACCAGCGTAGGGATTCATTCCCTTATTGATGAAGAAAGTTGGGAATTTTCCACCGAAGACAGATCCAAAAACAGTAATGGTATAAAGAACTCCAATAGGAACTGCAATCTGATCAGGAGCCATTCCATATTCTGCTTTGAGATAAGCCGGTGTCCAGAATAAGAAAAACCACCAAACGCCATCCGTCATAAATTTACCAAAAGCAAATGCCCAGGTTTGTTTAAACTTAAAGGCTTCTTTAAATGACATTTTTTTCACTTTAATTGTTTCATCGGCTACTTTTTTGTCAGTTTCATCATCCTGATCGATATATGCCCTTTCTACTGCATTTACTTTTGTGTTTTTTTCAATTGGTTTATAGAATATCAACCAGGCAAATAACCAAAGAAAACCGACTGCACCGATGACAAGAAATGCTGTTTCCCAACCCCAGGCTTTTGCCATAAACGGAACGGTAAGCGGAGCTAATATTGCTCCGACATTGGCTCCTGAATTAAATATACCGGTTGCAAAAGCACGGTCGCGTTTTGGAAAGTACTCGGCGGTAGCTTTGATGGCTGCCGGAAAGTTTGCCGACTCACCAAAAGCTAAAAGAATTCGGGCAATCACAAACATAACAACGCTCACAATTGAAATGGTCGCAACAACTGATCCGGTAGCGTCTGTCAACCCTTTTGCATTAGGTATTCCTGTCCACCATTCGGTTGCTACTCCGGCAAAAGCATGAAGCATTGCTGCCAACGACCATACTGTAATGGCAATTGCATACCCTTTTTTTGTTCCTAATTTGTCAACAAAACGT
>JBBQMQ010000096.1:0-10915 GCA_038329115.1 Bacteroidales bacterium | reverse complement strand
TTTTTAAAAGATGCAACAAAGGCTATCATGTCTAATTCAAACAATTGGTGGGATTTAGTAACTCAAGAGGCTCCAATGTATAAAGCCAATTTATCTATTAATGGAGGAACTAAAGATTATACCTATTATATAAGTGCTGGTCATCAGAATAGTGATGGTATAATTAAAGAATCGAACTATAATAGAACAAATTTGAATATGAAGATTAATGCCCATTTGCATAAAAATGTAGAAATTGGAGCAAATGTTTCATATTCTTTAGAAGACAAAATAAATGTTCCAGAAGGGAATTGGGGTATTGTAAAGTTGGCAACAAATTATAGTCCACAAGTACCTATTTTTGATGCGGCAGGTAATTATTCATGGACAACTCCCGTAGAGACACTTCGACGCAATACCTACGAATGGTATAATAACAGTTTAATAACCCAGTTTAATCTTAACTGGGATATTATGAAAGGACTTAAATATTCGACTAGAGTTGGTTATACATCCTACTCGTCTGATATTGATCAATTTAATATACGAAATGCAAATCCTGATGCAGTAGGAAATGTTTATTATACCGTAAAACGAAATCCCACAACGTCAAAAAACTTTAGTTTGGATAATATTCTGAATTACTTAGGCGAATTTAATGGTCATAACATTAATATAATGGTTGGACAAACTATGGAAACTTCGGACAACTACAATACAGTTGCAACAGGTACCGGGTATGGCGGTTATCAAACAAATTTTGATGCACTCAATTTTTCTCAATACGCTCAATCGAATAGTGGGTATGAAGAAGGGTGGACATCGATTGGTATTCTGAATAGGATTAGTTATGATTACAAAGGTCGTTATTTAGTACAAACAAATTTTAGGGCGGATGCTTCTTCACGTTTTGCAACTAAAAATCGATGGGGATATTTTCCGAGCGTTTCTGTCGGTTGGAAACTTACTGGTGAGGATTTTATGAAGAAATTCAACAATATATCCTTGCTTAAAATAAGAATGGGATGGGGACAATTAGGCAATAATCGTATAGGCAATAACACATTTAAAACTTTGGTAGGCTCACCTGATGAGTATATCTATGGTAATACAATGCCTTCAATTTCACCTGCAATGTCTATTACACAGTATGGGAATAATAATATCTTGTGGGAAAGAACTGAATCGTCTACCATAGGGCTTGATTTCAATATGTTAAATAATCGGTTCACTTCTTCTCTTGATGTTTTTGTGAAGGACACCAAGGACATGTTAATTAATGTGCCTATTGTCGACATGGCGGGATATCCAAATACACCGACACAAAATGCGGGTAGTGTTCAGAATAAAGGTCTTGAGTTGCAAATGTCATGGAAAGATAATATTCGCGATTTTAAGTATGAAGTGGGTGGAAATATTACCTATGTCAAAAATAGGGTGACAGGACTGGGTACTTCTAATCAGCCAATTTATGGAGGTGAACTCATTGCTCCGAATCCACTTGGGTTTGTAAATAGGACGCAAGTTGGGGTGCCAATTGGAGCCTTTTATGGTTGGAAAACTGATGGAGTAATGCAACCTGCCGATTTTGATAACTCAGGAAATTCCTTGGTTCCTACTTTTGCTTCTACAAGTAAATTCAATCCAGGTGATATGAAATTTGTTGATGTAAATAAGGATGGAAAAATTGATGATAATGATCGTACCTATCTCGGTTCTCCACAACCAAAATTTTACTATGGTGCTAATGTAAATGTTGAATATAAAGGATTTGCTCTTAATTTATTTTTTCAAGGAGTAGCAGGAAATCAAATATATAATGTAAATAAATTTTTCATGTATTCTCCTGTACAATATAATGGTACTTTTTCGAGCGGAAATTACTCAAATGTTGCAACAGATTATTTTGATAAAGTTTATAGACCTGAAGTTGACCCAAATGCAACAAAATATCGTGATTATTGGGGCGGAAATGTAAATGCAACTGTGCCTTCCCCAAGTACCGACCCAACGCGTAATGAAATGAATTTTAGAAACTCTGATTTTTATGTTGAGAATGGTGATTACTTACGCTTGAAGAATTTACAACTGTCTTATCAACTTCCAAAAAAAGTTTGTCAATCAATCTCTCTTGCAAGTTTAAGAATATATACAAGTGTAAGTAATGTATTCACAATCACTTCATATTCAGGAATTGATCCAGAAGTGGGTTCTACTGGAAATCTTTTTAATGGAATTGATCAGGGAACATATCCTCAGGCACGTACTTACACTATTGGCTTATCTGCAGATTTTTAACAACAAATTTATTATGAGAAAATATATAAATGTTTTATTGATATCTATAAGTTTAATTTTTTCATCATGTGATAATTACTTTGATCCAGTGATGAAAGGGAATATCCCTGCTGATGAATTTTATCAAAACATCAACAATTTACGTTACGGATTAAACTCGGCATTTAATTTAATGCAGAGTTCAGATTATCAAGATAATGAATTACTTTTCGGCGAATCGGTAAGCGATAATTGCTGGAATTCTCAAGATACTCAATCTGGTGATGTTTCGGATATAGTGAATTTTACCTATAATACCGAAAATCCTTACATTCGTCAACGGTATGAGGTGAATTATAAGGGAATAAATATAGCAAACCAGATTATACGTTCAGTCCCAATGATCAAATATGATAGTGTAGGGTCGACTCGTAGTACAAATGAAAATGAAATCAGAAGAGTGTATGCACAGGCAAAAGTATTACGTGCGTTATTCTATTTCAATCTCGTTAAGAGTTATGGAGGCGTATCTATACAGCCTGAAAATCAAAATCTTGATTCAATGATTGTTCCAAGGTCGAGTATTGATGACACTTACGCTTATATTGAAAAAGATTTACGGGAAGCAATTCTGATTCTTGAAGCAAAACGCTATGATGGAACAGATGCTGGACAAATTGGACTTGGAGGTGGACTGGGACTGCTTATGAAAGTGCTGTTGTACGAAGCTTCGCCAGGTATTCCACTTCAGAATACTGATAAAAATATAAAATGGAATGAAGCGCTTGAGATAGGAAAATATTTCATTGATGGTACTGATATTTCAGTAAATAATATGGTGAAGTTCGACGAACGATATGCTCAAACCGAGTCGTGGAGTCAGTTTTCAAAGAGACTGTTTTTGCCTACAAGTATGAGCAAAACTACTGTGTTAAGTGGTATTACTGCAAAAGCATTGCATGGTTTATATGATTGGGATAAAATTTTTAGAACTATAGGTGAATATTCTATAGAGTCTTTAATTGAAATAAATCATTATGATTATTCTGGATCTGGTACATCAGTAAATGAAGGATGGCCAATGAATGGCTATATAAATAATCAGGCTAAAGAGGTGGACTTATATTCAGTTCCAACTAAAGATTTATACAATCTTTTCCAGAATGATCCGAGATTATTACTTACAATTTCAGATAGAAATGTTAGTAATTTTTATAACTATGACAATGGAGTGCAAGTGCCATTCAATACTGTAACCGCTTGGTGGTTCTCGGTGGGGGATTATCTTCAATTTACTAAATTCTTCGTATGGCAAAGTGAGGGAAGTGCTTCAAATAGGAATTATCGCGTTATGCGATATACCGAATCCTTGTTAATTTATGCTGAAATTCTTAATGAAACAGGCGATTCAAAAAGAGCTGTCGATATTGTTAATCAAGTGAGGCAACGAGCTCGTAAATTACTTACAGATCAGTATAATTTAACATACAGATATCAAACAATACTTGCTTCAAACTTTAAAGATATCCCTTATGCTCCTTATGATATTGTACGAGATGCTATATACAAGGAAAAAAGAATTGAAATGGCTGGGGAAAATGACCGTTGGTTCGAAATGGCTCGTGAAGGAATACTTTCTGCTCGTTTAAATGGTAAGATGTCAGTATCTGATGCAACAGGCACTCACTACAAAGGATTGAAATTTAGAAAGGGAGTGAATGAATTTCTTCCAATTCCTCAATATGAAGTTTTAGTTTCGAATGGATTAATTGAACAAAACTTTGGATATTAAAAACAACAACAAAATGAGATACATACATAGTTTATTGATTATTACTTTTGGATTAATTCTTACCTCTTGTAATGATAATTTTATTCAAGAAATTTATCAAGATCCAACAGCAAAATTCGAGGTTAAACCAGGTTTACATACAGGTGAATATGAGGTTTTTGAGTCCGTTGTGTTTTCAAATGTCGGAAGTGGAGGAAGTTATGTGGTTTTTCCCGGCGATACAGAACATAAATTTGGAGTAGCTGGAAATACTGGTTTTACAACAGCTACTAACGGAACTTTTTCCTATTCGTACCAAGAAGTTGGAAATTACACCGCTGTATGGGTAGCTTCGTCAATTGATGGTAATGGAAAAATTATTGAAAAAATTGATTCAACAGTAATTAAAGTTGTTTCTACCAATGGTGGAATTGACCAGTTTTATCTTTCGAACTTTTATACAATGCCCGAATACAGTACAGTTTTCAAATCATATTCGAAAGCTATTTCCGCCGATACATTGGTTTGCCCTATTTTATATGCGGGTTGGAATAATTTTAAAACATTCTCCAATTTATCTCGAATTATAACTAATTTCAGTTTATCGTCAACATTATCGAAGCTCTATTGGTTGGACGCTTCTACAGGAATAGAAAAAGAACTGAAAACGGGTTCCACCTCATCAACGGATGGAATTTCGTTGACAAATTCTAGTAAATTAAGTGTTCAAAAACTGATAGTTAAAACAGCTTCTGGATTCACATCCAACTATTATTTGGCTGCCACTGTTATTCCAAATTTTACTAAATTTTCGGTGAATATTGGTGGTATTGACTATAGTGCTATTATTACACGTGATATATCATATTACGATCGGTTCAATGTGCAACTCACATTGCCTGCCGGAGCTGACATTTCTGCTTTAACTCCTGTTTTTGAGCTTGTTGGCAATGATGTGAACTTAACAGATGGTACTAATTACGATGTAACTGTAAACGGTGTAAAGCAGACAAGCGGTGCGAGTATTCAAAATTTTAGCTCAAAAAAGCTCACGTATGAAATTAATATGTGGATGTTAGGAGCCCAAAATAAGAAGATTGCACAAAAAGCAACTATGTTGGTTACCATTCAGTAATTGTTTTGATAAGTTGCTTGAAGCAAAATCTTAGCAAAAATATTATAGGTTCAGAATTGAATTTAAATTATTATTAGTATGTAAACTGAAATTGGACATAAATGAAAAAAGTAGAAAAGTTATTTGATAAGAATTATATAAGTGTACTTACATTATTCTTATTGACGTCTAGTTGTTTTCTTCCCCAAAACTACAGTTATTCAAAAGTCACAACTGATGGATTTAACGTGGTAGTAGGATCAGAATTAAAACAAAAAATGAGTTTTGGTGTAGATGCTTTGCGCTTATGGTACTGGAGAAGTACTTTAAAAGACGAGTTAGCCCAATTAGCGGTTGGTGATATGAAACCGGAATTTATTAGAGTTCCCATTAATTGTGCCTATGAACGTGAAATGGGTGTAAAAAAAGACACTGCCTACGATGTAATTATAGAAATGATGACTGCAATGAGAAAAGTTAATCCCACAATTAAACTTTTTGCTAGTCCCGAAGTTCTTGGACAGGCTTATTCATCAGCAGAGCAATTAGCATTATTTGGTGCAACAGATGGTTGCCCATGGGCTCCCTACCCAGGGTGGATTATGGGCTATACTGGATATGGTGGAATATTTGGCGGCGGTGGCTTCAATAAAGATAAAGCTATGCAGTATCTAGCTGATTATTTGAATTTAATGTATTCAAAGGGATTTGTGATTGATTATATGGATCTTACTCAAGAAAATCAGATTATTACACCAGCAATTAATAAATACATTTTTGATAACCTACCATCAAAATTAAATGTAGGTGTAAAAATGCCGATATTGGTTGTTCCATCGTCATGGGATTGCAACACTGCAACTGTGTGGCTAAATTCAGTAAATACAACAAATGGACAGCTTGATGCCTTTGGTATAGCTGCAACACACAATACAGGTAGTCCTGGCACACCTCTTGGATTTGCTACTGCTGCAACGTCACTTGGCAAGCCTGCATGGAATAGTGAACTTCATGGATGGGTAGGAGATGAAACTGAACTTTCAGACGAGATTATGACTTCTTCAAGCTTGTGGGACTATGTGAAAAGTGGATTCTCTGGTTTAGAGACATGGCTGTTTTTTGGACCTTATGGTGGAAAAGGACATAGCATGATTTGGGCTAATAGTTCAAGTATTCAAAAATCGGCAAAATATGAAATTTTCAAAAAAGTTGTAAATTCGGCTAATGGAGGTAACTATATTCCAACTACAATGCCATCAACAGATTCTGTAACATCAACTTTTTTTGTGAAGGATGGAGTTTATAGTGGAAGTGTATTAAACAAAAGAAAAAGTTCATTGGGTAATGTGAAATTTGAATTTCCTGCTTCTATAATAAATAAGAATATAGAAATTACTAAATGGAATTCAACACTACCGCGAGCTGGTCAAACTACTTATATAAAGGTGACAGAGGATAAATCTTTTTATAGTATTATTGATGCCCAAACACTCTATTTCTTCAGAATTTCTGATGATACAATACCTACTATTATAACTGGAGACCAAATAAATATTCATTTTGAAAATGAAGATGCAGTACAAGTAAGTATTGTCGGATCTGCAGCAAATCAGAACCCTACACCTATAATTGTTGCGAATCCTTATAAAAATGGTTTAAATCTTACGGATAGTTGTTTGTATGTTCGTAGCAGAAAAGATTTGACATCTACGCCGGCAATACCTGCATGGTCTCAGAATTCAGTTATTTTTACTTTTGAAGAACCTTTGGTAATTGCGGATAATAATCGTTTTCTTCATATTTTACATTGGAAAGGACAAATACTAAACAATTGGTTAATGTATGCAACTCAGGATGGTACAACATGGAAAGAAATAAAAAGAGATGTATGCCCAGCTGCTCAAACATGGTTTGATATTGTAGGTGATATAAAACCTGTGTTTTCAAGTATTAAAGCATTTAAAATTTATTTAGATGGAAATTGGATTGGCTCTGGTAATGACAGATATTATGAGCCTACTGATTTTTATTATGATGAAATTTCTTTTATGGATACGGCTACACCAAGAAGTGCATCTACTGCTGTAACTAATATTGTAATGGGAAATACATATTTATATCCAAACCCTACTAAATATTATTTGTATTATAAATCTGAATTTCCTTTAACGCTTCTTTCTGTTAAAAATATAAATGGCATTCAACTTATGTCGAAAAATGGCATGAGTATTCTGGACGGTAAAATATATGTGGGTGATTTAGCTAAAGGATTTTATTTGCTTGAACTTACAGATTTGAATAATAAAAAAAGTACATTAAAGTTTGTAAAACAATGAAAACAATGCAACATAATTTAATTCGTAATGGTTTTTTATCCATATTTGTTACGAGTACCTCATTATTGCAAGCTCAAACGAAACCCAATGTTGTCTTTATTTTAGTTGACGATTTTGGTTGGACTGATGTGAGTTATAATGGAAGTAAATTTTATGAAACACCAAACATAGATAGATTGGCTGCGGAAGGGATGCAGTTTACAGACGGATATGCTGCCGCATCTATAAGTTCACCTACACGCTGTAGTTTGATGACTGGTAAATATCCTGCTCGTTTAGGGATTACCGATTGGATCCCAGGTTATCAGCACAATTTGAATCAGAAACAATTAAGTAAATATAAACTTATAACGCCAGAGATTAAGTTAAATCTACCCTTGGAGGAGGTCACAATTGCTGAAGCGCTAAAAATGAATGGTTATAAAACCCGTTTTATCGGAAAATGGCATTGTGCTGAGGATAGTGCATACTATCCCCAATATCAAGGGTTTGATAAAAACATAGGAGGTTGGTTAAGTGGAAAACCTACAGGAGATGCAAGCGAAGGTATGGCTTATTATACGCCGTATAATAATCCTTATCTGCCTGATGGGCCTAAAGGTGAGTTCTTGACCGATCGTTTGGCGAATGAAAGTGTAAAATGGTTAGAAGAACAAAATAGTGAACCTTTCTTTTTGTACTTATCATTTTATGCTGTGCATACTCCTATACAAGCAAAACCAGATAAAGTTGCTTATTTCAAAGAGAAAGCAAAACGAATGGGTATCGATAATAATGTTGCTTTTACCACGGATTTGCCGTGGATAAAGTCTAATCCACATGCTGCTTCACATTGGAAAGAAAGAATAATTCAGAGTGATGCTGAGTATGCTGCGTTAATTTCGAGTATGGATGATAATGTGGGTAAGGTGTTGGATAAACTGAAAGAATTGGGACTTGACAAAAATACATTAATTTGCTTCTTTTCTGATAATGGGGGTTTATCTACAGCAGAGGGATCTCCAACTTCAAATTTTCCACTACGAGGTGGAAAGGGTTGGCTTTACGAAGGTGGTATCCGTGAACCTTTTATTATAAAAGCGCCCGGAGTAACTAAGCCCGGAGAAAAATGTTCTACACCGGTTATTTCTACCGACTTCTATCCAACTATACTTGACTATTGTGGTTTAAATTTATTGCCGAAACAACATAAAGATGGAGTCAGTTTATTGCCATTGCTAAAAGGAAAAAGAATTGGCAGGAAAGATATATTCTGGCATTATCCACAATATGCAGGCAAGGGAGACAGTCCGGCGGCAGCTATCAGGGAAGGAGACTGGAAGCTCTTGGAATTTTATGAAGACAACCATGTGGAACTTTACAATTTGAAAAAAGATATTTCAGAAAAAAATGATGTTTCAAAACAATACCCTGAATTAGTAAAAAAACTAACTAATAAACTGCATAACTGGCAAAAAAATGTAGATGCAAAATTTCCACTTAAAAATGCGGAGTATGTTGAATGATAATTATACAAAAAAAAGCATTGAATACTAAGAAGAAAAATATCGTAATATTTTCTTTGTCTTTAGGTTGTTCCCTTATAGCACAGGAGAAGCCTAATGTATTGTGGATTACCATTGAAGATACTTCTCCCCAATTTATTGGCTGCTATGGAAATAAAGATGCCAAAACCCCTGTAATTGATAAGTTGGCAAGTGATGGCGTTCGTTTTACGAATGCTTTTTCGTGTGGAACGGTTTCTTCGCCCAGTCGATCCTGTATTATTACAGGTGTAAAAACCTATAAAATGGGTACCGGAAATCACAGAAGCAGTTATCCAATACCTGATTTTATTAAAGGATTCCCCTATTATTTGCAGCAGGAGGGATATTATACATCCAACAATTTTAAAACGGATTATAATGTTGCCAATGCGGGTAAATTCACCAAAGAGGCTTGGAACGAAAGCTCCAATAAAGCCGGCTGGTGGAATCGTAAACCAGGACAGCCATTTTTTGCAGTATTCAATTTTATGGACTCTCACCAGTCGCGCACCATGACCTTTCCGTATTCTTGGTACGAAGAAAATATTCTAGGGAAACTTCCATTATCCGACAGAATAGGCGACAAAGAATTTGAAATGCCTACTTTCTATAATGATACACCAGAAATGCGAAAAGAGTTTGCTCGTGTTTATAACTCCATTAAGTTGACTGATAATGAGATTGGAGATTTAATTAATCGTTTAGAAAAAGACAATTTAAAAGATAGTACCATTATTTTTTTCTATGCGGACCATGGCGAAGGCGAACCACGTGCAAAAACAAATGGCATTAATTTGGGTTATAGAGTACCTTTTGTAATTTGGTTTCCCGAAATGTATAAACATTTGTCACCTTGGGGAAAAGCAGGTGTTGTAACCGATGAATTAATTGATTTTGAGGATCTTGCTCCCACTTTAATTGCTATGGCTGGTGCTAAAATTCCAGATTATTTAAAAGGCAGGGTATTGATAGGTGAAAAACGTTCAAAAACCACTGATCATTTAGTTTTGTCATCTGACAGGGCTGATAATGGCATAGATTTGGTTCGCAGTGTGACCAATGGGAAATATATGTATTCCCGAAATTTTATGCCGTTTATGCCCGAAGCACGCTATATCAGGTATGTGGAAGCGGGTGAAATAAAACAATTGATGCGGAAAGATTTGGAAGAAAATAAATTAAATACAATACAAAGAAGTATATTTAATGATAGACCTGCTGAATTTCTCTTTGATATTGAAAATGATACATGGGAAACGAACAATCTGGCGACTAAGCCCGAATACAAAGACCTTTTGAATAAAATGCGTGAGCAGTTGAAGCAAGAGATTCTTCAATCGCGGGATGTAATGTTACTTCCCGAATATGAGATGGTTCTACTATCAAAATCAACGACTCCTTACGAGTTTAGATTAAACGATAAGGAATATCCTATTGATGAAATTTATAATGCAGCGATACTTTCCGGATATCGAGGAAAAAATATTATCAAAAAACTAATGAAGCTTTTAAAAAGCTCTGACAAAGTAGTTCGATATTGGGCTGCATTAGGATTAAGAAGCCAAAGTGCAAAAGACTTAAAATGTTATTCGAAAGAGATTAGGAAAGCTGTTAATGATTTTTATCCACCTGTTGCAGTAACTGCTTCGGCAATTGCATTTGATATTTATGGAGATTTGTCTGCACAGGAAAAATTGAAAGCATTTTGCACAGATGATAATCAACAGCTAGTTGCGTTGACTATAAACTACTTACTTTATATTGAAAATAAAGAGCCATTTATAGAAACTATAAAAACAGTGTACCAAAACAAAAAAAATATTTATTATGTTATAGATGCATGTAAAGATTTTTTAGTAAGTCAGGGTTTACTTTCTCCTTATGAGAAGGCGGCAAATTATTGACAAAAATA
>JBBQMQ010000095.1:0-10939 GCA_038329115.1 Bacteroidales bacterium | reverse complement strand
ACCCATTTTGGATCAGGGAATGAGGGCTAAGTCAACAAACTCCACCAATACAGGGATTTCTTGGACTTATGACGATGTATTGACTTATTCAAAAACATTTAATCAATACCATGCATTTACAGCAATGGGAGGCTTCAGCATACAAGAAGGAACAACCGACTACACTCAGCTTAGCGTCACAGACAATGTGTCAGACGGAATTCAAATATCTAATGCTTATGGTGGCGTAAATATGGGACAAACCAGATCCACATGGACAGGAAACCGGATGGCATCGTTTTTTGGACGTGCAACTTACAGCTATAAAGGACGCTATCTTTTTAATTCAAATATTCGTTACGATGGCTCTTCCCGTTTTGGGTCAGCTCATCGATGGGGACTTTTCCCTTCTGCGTCTTTGGGTTGGAGGTTCTCGGATGAATCATTTATGAAATGGTCAAAACCCGTACTGAAAGACGCAAAATTTCGCTTGAGTTATGGAGTTACCGGAAATCAGAATGCAGGAAATTTTGCTTCATTTGACATATATTCAACAAGTTATTATGCTGATTATCTGGGATTATCTCCTTCGCAACTTTCAAATGCGGATTTGGGTTGGGAACAAACAAAACAATTTAATGCAGGGCTTGACCTGACATTATTAGAGGGACGTTTGAGTTTGGTGTTGGATTATTATCAAAAACAAACCTCTGATGTATTGTATTTAGTTAAATTGCCTCAGACAACAGGATTTAAAACCTCTTATCGAAATGTAGGAAATGTAGATAATAAAGGATTTGAGTTCACTGTCAATTCAACAAACATCAGGACAAAAGATTTTGAATGGAGCACTTCGTTGAATTTATCTTTCAATAAAAATATTATTGCTTCAATTCCCGAAGGAGGACAGCAATTTATCAACAATGTTTATATCCTCGATAAAGGATATTCAGTAGGTACTATGTATGGATGGAAAAGGAAAGCAATTTTCGCATACGACCAATCAAATGCATTTACACCGGATTGGCAGCAGCTGACGCCGATCTTTGATGGGAAAGACCTATTTACAGGTTATAAGCTAAATGGTCAGACTTACACAGGCGATATTAAGCAAATGCGTTATTCATCGACCATGGGTGCAATATTTAAAGGTGGTGATGTAATGTGGGATGATGTAAACAAAGATGGTATTATAGATGCAAAAGACAGGCAGGTATTGGGTTGCGGGCAACCTGACTTAATAGGCGGTTTTAATACGGAATTCCGATACAAAAACTTTACTCTATCTGCTTTTTTCTCTTTTGCTTTGGGTGGCGATGTATTTAACGAATTTGAATATTTACGATCTAACCACAAATGGTCTTCAATTTCTAGGCCTAATCCGGTAAATTTGGCTAACTCATGGATGGCTCCGGGCGATGTTGCTTTGTTTCCAAAGCCCGATGGAACGGCAGCACTTGACAATACAAGGGAGGCCAGCAATTTATGGATAGAAGACGGATCGTATATTCGATTGAAAAACTTACGATTAGGTTATCGTATGCCTAAACAAGTGAATAAATTATTGGGGGTTGAGTCGATGGAAGTTTCAGTAATGGTTCAAAATTTCTTCACATGGACTAATTATTCAGGGTTTGATCCTGAGATTCCAAGTTTTGGTTATGCCTTGGGATATGATAATAACTCTTATCCAAAAGCTAAAGACATTTTGTTTGGTGTCAATCTTAATTTCTAAATCAACAACTAAGTCATGAAAAAAATAAGTATATTTTTACTCGCATTATTTACTTTGAGCTCTTGTTTGAACGATTTTTTGGATGTTCAGCCAGTTAGTGAGACTTATTCAGCAAAGTATTGGAAAACCGAAAGTGAAGCTCGTGCAGCATTAACATCAGTGTATGCAGATATGCAAAATAATTTTAAGCCAAATTTCGGTTTGAACTATATTGGATGGTATGAGTCACGTTCGGATAATTTTTATGGCAATCCGGTTGCAGGTACTTATCCATTTAGCTTTATCAACATCAACACGTTAAGTCCATCGCACCCAGGCGCAGATTGGAACGGATGGTATAAATCAATTGCCACAACTAATTACGCACTCTATTTTATTCCGGGCATGCAAGCTCTGACCGCAGTAAAACGGAATCATTTATTGGCTGAAGCTTCCTTCTTAAGAGCTTATTGCTACTTTAATTTGATACGCATCTGGGGAAATGTTCCACTTGTTAACAAACCAACATTCACTTTCGATGATGTAGTAAAACCATTCAAAGACTCAAGTAAAGTTGTAATGGACTCGCTGATTTTAAAAGACTTGAATGTAGCTCTAGAAGCAGTGGATGTTAGTCAAAAAGAAATTTTTCGTTTTAGTGCGGGTGCACTTTATGCTCTTTGCACAGATGTGGCGATGTGGAATCATGACTATGTGAATGCTGAAAAATACTCCAAAATGTTGCTTGATCTCAAGCGATACATCTTGGTGTCTGGAACCGATTTCAATAAAGTGTGTTCAAGTGCCATTACAGATGAAAATATATGGACACTGAAGTGGTCATACTTAAACAATGGATATAATCCAATTACACAAAGCCTTACGTCTCAGTATGTTCTTGTAGCTAAGCCCGTGAAAGACTTGTGGGCTACACCTGAATGGAGAAAGGATTTACGCCGCTATCAAACAATAGATACCACTATTGTCTATTCAAGCAACCACCTTTCTGCAATAAATCCTTCGGCTGCAATGTGGAAATATGAACCTGTAAAGCGCTTAGTTAGTAACGTCAATGAGAAATACATACCATTGTATCGTTTGGCTGATATTATTTTATTACGTGCTGAAGCTTTGAATAAATTGGAACGTTATCAAGAAGCACTAGATGAGTTAAACAAAATAAGAACTAGAGCTGGATTGACAAACAGACTATTGACGGATTATGATGGTACAACAGACAAGACATTGGCTATTGAAAATGATATTTTACAAGAACGTCAGTTTGAATTAATGGGCGAAGGTCGTCGTTGGTTTGACCTTATTCGTACCGGACGAGCCATTTCCACAATGAACAGTTATTTTGAAAATTATCTCAAGGTTTATGGTGTCACAAATTACATCAGATTCACAGCTGACTGGCAACTTTATTGGCCTGTTTTTCAAGATAATATCATCGAAAATGAGAATTTGACACAAACAGGTCTTTATTAAATTTTCAATTAATAAAAATATATACAATGAAAAAAACAAACAAAAATATAGTTGGAATATTGACTATTTGCCTGATTTCAACACTATTGACCTCCTGTAATCTGATGGGTTTGGATCTGCAACAAAATTATGAATATCATGCAAGTCCAACTAAATTAACGTTGGACATGACAGCTTATCAATTCATTGAAAGCCGCAAAAACATTGATATGTCATTTCTATATGAAGCCATTAACAGAATTCAATATAAAGACTCTTTTGAAACAAATGACAGGACTTATATTATTCTTGATGATATCGCTTTTAGCAATTATTTGACATACCAAAGATATGCTGGCTTAAAAAATATGCCAAATTCAGAAATTGTGAAACTGCTTAAGAAATATATTATTAAGGGGAAGTATCATTCTTTATCGCTGACAACAATACCTACTCAAGTGGAGACTTTGGATCCTAACGTGAAGTTACTTTTAAGTTTAGAACCTATTTCAATTGATTCACAGAATAAATATCAGGTGTTGGTCAAGACCTTGGGGTCGACAGGAAATGCCACAAGGATAGTAACCTCTAACTTGCAGCCAACCAATGGAATAATTCATGTAACTGATTATCCATTATAAAAATAATGGCAAATAATATAGCATACTCAACAATGAAAATTTATCCGATAAAAATAATTTATTTAATGGTTGCAATGTCTAGTGCTCTTCTTTTAATAAACACGGAGATGATTAATGCAGCTCCATTAATGAAATCAGAAAGCATAAAAACTTTTGGAATAACCAAAGTCTGTGAATTGAAAGACGATAAAAAGGGTGCTTATACATTTACCACTGATGATGGTATTTATAAGGCTGTCCATTACTTTAACGAAGATTTCAAAAGATTGAATCTTCGAGGTTCAATGGCTTTGATTACAGGAAAGTTACAAGGGCAGGAAGATAAATTCAGAACTATAATTGCCGAAGGTCATTTTGATGTGACTAATCATTCAATGACCCATGTAAACTTTGCAAATGTAAGCGATAGCGCTACAATGGATAATGAAATTAATGGAGCGCAATTGTTGCTCAAATCAACATTTGCCGGGCAAGATGTAATTACAATGGCTAATCCTTACGTCAGTAATACAGCTTTATCTGATGAAATAATTAAGCGAAATCACTTTGCCGGCCGAAACGGTGGCGGTGGCTATAATTCCTTGAACCCGACCGAGAGTGAGTGGTATCGTCTGAAGTATATTACCACTTATATCTACACTAATTCACAGTCAGTTAGCTCGAAAGAGCTGAATTCTAGCGTAGATGCTGCAATACAGAATAGAAATTGGCTCATTATTTTAGCACATGGAGTTGGAACCGAAACTGGCTGTATTCCGGAATCAGACATTACAGCTCATTTTGAATATGTGGCTTCAAAATTGGATTCCATTTGGTGTGGAACTTTTAACGAGGTGACAAAGTATATACGTGAAAAACAACATGCAGTGATAAATATTAATCAAGTGGCGGCATCTAAAATTGTAATAAACCTTTCGCATGATTTAAATGCACAAATATTTGATTTTCCTCTTACATTAAAAACAGTTATACCTGATGACTGGAAAAAAATTACTATTATTCAAAATGGAATTAGCATGAGTTTATTATCAAAATTAGAAAATGGTACCAGGTATATTTGTTACGATGCTATTCCAAATTCAGGAGATATAATACTTATTAATAATTAGTTATTCAAGATCTGACATTTCTCCTATTGTTTCACAAATACAATAATCAAATGTAATTCAATGGTTTTATGAAAAAAAAATTCATAGTTTTATTCTGCGCGTCAATCATAAGTTTAACCTCATTTGCGCAGACAGATGTTCCAACCGAAATGCAAATTCAGAATCTGCTTAAAAAGATGACTTTGTCAGAGAAAGTGGGAATGCTGCATGGCAATTCAAAGTTTTATACTGCAGGAGTAAAACGTTTGGGAATTCCAGAATGGTCATTGTCCGATGGTCCACACGGTGTTCGTGCAGAAATAAACAGACAAAATTGGCAATATGCAGGTTGGACAAATGATTCTTCTACTTGTTTTCCTCCAGGAACATCAATGGCTGCAACCTGGAATCTTGAATTGACTCGTCAACGTGGATATGTTTTGGGTGAAGAAGCCCGTTTTAGAAAGAAAGATGTATTACTTGGTCCTGGAATTAATATTATACGTTCTCCATTATGTGGAAGAAATTTTGAATACCTGAGTGAAGATCCGTATTTAATTTCACAATTAGCTGTTGCCTATATTAAAGCATTGCAAACTAAAGATGTTGCAGCAAGTGTGAAGCACTATTTGGGAAACAATCAGGAAGAAAACAGGACAAATGTTGATGTTCACATGAGTGATCGGACTTTACGGGAAATATACCTGCCCGGTTTCAAAGCTGCAATTGTGGAAGGTGGAGCGTTGACAGTGATGGGAGCATATAATAAATTCAGAGGCGATTGGTGTACTGAAAATTACTTTCTTGGACGTACTTTGTTGCGGGAAGAGTTTAAATTCAATGGTGTATACATGACTGATTGGAATGCAGCACACAGTACTGTTAAAGCCGCATTAGCTGGTCTAGATTTGGAAATGGGAACGGTAAATGATAATTATAATGATTGGTTTTTTGCTGATCCGTTGATCAAAGCAGTTCAGGATGGGAGATTAAAAGAAAGTGTTGTCGACGAAAAAGTGGCAAATATTCTGCGGGTTATGTTTAAAACAAAAGTGTTTGATTCAAAAAACCGTTTGAAGGGAAATATCAATACTCCTGAACATCAACTAGCGGCTTATCGTTCAGCCGTTGAGGCTATTACATTATTGAAGAACGACAATGAAATTTTACCATTGAATATGAAAGTATTGAAATCAGTGGCAATCATTGGTGATAATGCAACCCGTAAACATTGTGGAGGTGGTTTAAGTTCCGAAATAAAATCCTTGTATGAAGTTACTCCATTTGAAGCCATTACGAAAAAATTTGGAAAGCTTCTGAAAATAAATTATGCGTCTGGATACAAGAAACAATCATCTTTTTTCGAAGATACAAACAAAGGTCAATTTAATACAGACTCAATCGATTGGAAGTTAATTGATGAAGCTGTTGAACAAGCCAAAAAGTCGGATGTTGCGATCATTTTTGCCGGTTTGAACCATGACTTTGACACAGAATCATTCGACCGTATTCACATGAGATTGCCTTATGGTCAGGAAAAATTGATACAAGAAGTGACCAAAGCTAATCCAAAAACCATTGTTGTTATCATCGCGGGCTCACCTCTCGAATTATCTGGAATAGCTTATCGGGTACCAGCATTAGTTTGGGCATGGTATGGTGGCATGGAGGCTGGCAATGCGGTTTGCGACGTTTTGACCGGCAAGGAGTTTCCATCAGGTAAGCTCCCTTTCACTATCCCTGTTACACTAAATCAATCGCCAGCTCATGCGTTGGGAAATTTCCCTGGTCGCTATATGAAGACCACTTACGAAGAAGATATTCTTGTTGGTTATCGCTGGTATGATACTAAAAACATTGAGCCGCTTTATCCTTTTGGTTATGGTCTTTCCTACACAACATTTACTATTACTAACGCTCAAACAGAGAAGAAAGAATATAGCAAAGATGATGAGATAACTGTTAGTTTAAACCTCAAAAACACAGGGAAAAGACCAGGCGCTGAAGTTATTCAAATTTATTCAAGTCAACCTGTTTGTTCTGTTATGAGACCAAACAAAGAATTGAAGTCATTTCAAAAGGTATTCTTAAATTCAGGTGAAGATAAAATTGTAACACTGAAAATAAAAGTTAGAGATTTAGCCTTTTATAGCGAAAAAGCAAATAGTTGGGTTGTAGAATCCGGCGAATTTGTATTGTATGTTGGCACTTCTTCTAAAAATATTTGCAGTAGTTTGTCTGTCATTGTAAAATAATTGTAAAACACCATTTTATTTTCAATTTTAATCCCTTTTTAAAGAACTCAGCCGTTTTTGTTTCGATTGTGATAATTTTGGTCGGATCTTCATTTAAAACCAATGAATTTAAGGCTCCAAAGCATTCATGTGTAGCAATAAATGGCAAATTGAAAGTTATTGGAAATCAGTTATCAAACGAGAAAGGCAATGCATTGATTTTACGAGGTACAAGTGTTGGCTGGCATTGTTTTCGACCACGATTCTATATTGATTCAACGTTGAATTGGTTAATTTCCGACTGGAAATGTAATGTGGTTAGAGTTGCTATGGGCGTTGATCCAGACAATGCTTATCTTCAAAATCCGGCATTTACCAAACAATGTGTTTTTCGGATTGTTGATGCTGCAATTCGTCAGGGAATTTATGTGTTGATTGATTTCCATAGTCATAAAATACATACAGATGAAGCCAAACATTTTTTTGCAGAAATGGCAAATAAATATAAAAACGTCCCCAATGTAATTTATGAAATTTACAGCGAACCGGATAATTATACCACATGGAAAGATGTAAAGAAATATTCGGAAGAAGTAATTCATACTATTCGTGCCATAGATTCCAATAATATCATTCTTGTCGGATCTCCACATTGGGATCAGGATTTAGACTCAGTAAGCGCTAACCCAGTTTTGGGGCAAACCAATATCATGTATACTATGCATTTTTACGCGGGGACACATAAAATGTGGTTACGCGACCGTGTAGACAATGCTTTAGCAAATAAAATTCCAATTTTTATTTCGGAGTGTGCCGGGATGAATGCAAGTGATGACGATGCTATAGATTATATCGAATGGAATAATTTTCTTAATTGGATGGAATCAAATAAACTTAGCTGGATAGTTTGGTCTGTGTCTGATAAAAATGAAACATGTTCTATGCTTACATCTACTTCATCATCGAATGGAAATTGGAACGAAGAATCGTTAAAAGAATGGGGTAAAATATGTAAAAAGGAAATTAAAGAAAGAAATAATTGATAGCGAAAAATAAGTAAATTGGCATTGTATAAGTGAATTAAAATCGTTTCAATTTATATTAATTCATATATATAAGTGTTGATAAGCTGTTAATATTGCTTTAAAATCATAATAATTATCACTATTTCAATAGAGAATGTGTTTCTTGTATCTGAAAATATTATTTTTTCAAATAAGACTATTAATATAAATTCAATATGAAACATATTAAAAATCAATAATCTATTGATACTTATAAGCTCAAAAACTTTAATATTAACAAATGTAAGTTTGCCTTGTGTTTTTAATATTAATTCCTTTCAAGGACCAAAATGATAGTTTCTAGTTGATTAGGAGTATTTTGCTTATACCAAACGTAAACAAATAATAATAAATTTGTGAAATTATTTTTCAACCTTTCTTAGATTTAATATGAAAAAATATACTCAATTCCTTATTTGGATTGCATTCCTTTTTTTATTTGAAGGTTTATCCTTTTCGCAAAATTTCCCGGATTTTAAATTTAGAACTTTCTCTCCCGAAGGAGGTTTGGGTTGGGGAGGTATAAGAACTATCAAGCAGGATCAGGTTGGTTTTATATGGGTTTTGATGGGAGATGAACTCTTTCGTTTTGATGGATATACTTATAAACGTTATTCAAATCAATTAAAAAAAATTGATTATAACTCATTTAAATGGATTTTGAATACGATTGAAGAAGATATATCAGGGAATCTTTTTTTAGGAACTGCAAATGGTTTATTTATTTACAACAGGAAAAAAGACAATTTTGAGAGATTGCTATCTGATTACATTAGTCTGATAAGGGAAGATAAAAATCGGAATTTGTGGATAGTGAATGACAAAGGTGTCTTTATTTTTGATAAAGACAAAAAGGCGCTGAATCTAATTGAGCCTCAACAGGAATCTGTACGGATTGGAGTAACAGTACTATGTCCGGAAGACGGGGAGTTAATCATGAGCAAAGATCAGGGACGCTTGTATCGGCTAGTGAATAATCGTATGGAATTTAAATTGATTTACACCCTTCCTGTAATAAGTAATGTGGTCGATTTAAAAAGAATGGATAATTATTTGTGGATTTTGACAGAAGATCAAGGTCTTTGGTTGTTAAACCTGAAAACATTAAAAATAGAACAAAAACATACTTTTTTCTGTCAGAAAGGGCATGAACGAATGCCTGCAAAATCAATATTTGTAGACAAAAGTAAAAATATATGGATTGGAACTCAAAAAGGGCTCTATTTATTGAATCCACGTAATGGCGTTTATACTTTATATAACCGTTTTGATGCCGATTTTTTTAGCCTGACAAACAATTCTATCTGGACTTTAAACAATGACAGACTAGGAAATCTTTGGATAGGAACTTATTCCGGAGGAGTTAGTTATGTCAATTTTGATGAAACCTCCCGATTTAAAACTATTTCGGTTCAATCAAGTAATATAAGCCACAACGTAATCAGTGGCTTTGTTGAAAGAGGAAATGAAATTTGGATTGGAACTGAAGGTAGTGGTTTATTTTCGTATAATAAACTAACAGGTTCTTTTACGCAATTTCGGCAAAAAGTAAATCAAAATAGTTTGGCGTATGACAATGTCAAATCACTGATATTGACCAACAATAACTATTTGTGGATTGGCATGTTCAGAGGAGGATTAGACTGTCTGGATTTGAAAACAGGTAAGTTCAAAAACTATACCGACAAAGATCCCCAAAAACGGATACTTGATAATCATATAAACAAATTAGAAGCTGAAAGTGATTCGGGAATTTGGATTGGTTATCAGGATATATCAAATCGCTTAACTTATTTCTCGTTAAGGAAAAATATTTCTGAACATTATATTTTCAATATTAAAGGAGGTCAACAAATTGAAGGATCGATAATTAAGGATTTTACAAGAGATGATGGGGATAATCTTTGGATTGCAACTCATGAGAGACTGCATGTAATGAATGTAAAAAACAGGACAGTAAAAGTTATTCCAATTGATACAGTTACCCGTCATGATTTGGCCACCATGAATATCGAAACCATATATTGGAATAAAACAGATCAAAATATTTGGATTGGAACGAATAACAAAGGCTTGATCAGTTACAGAAAAGAAACAGGGCGATTTGAGTATTTTACAGGAATTCTCAACTTTAACGTTCACTCCATTTATAGTATAAGTTCAGATATTCAGAATAATCTTTGGCTTGGAACCGATAATGGTCTGTTTAAGTTTGAAACAAAAAGTAAGCGTTTCTTTAGATTTGACAAAAAAGATGGTGTACAAGGACACATTTTCTACCCTAAGTCTTGTTTGAAGAGTAAAACGGGTGAATTATATTTCGGAGGAACAGAAGGATTTAGCATTATCAACCCTCGAAAAATCAAAAGCAATTCTTTTAAGCCTCAAATCATAATTTCTGGTTTTTTTGTCGATAATAAACCAATGGCTTCAGACTCCAGCGATTCGCCGTTGAAGGAGGCGATCTCCATTACTGAAGATATTACACTCAACTATGACCAACGGAATTTCGGATTTGAGTTTTCATCAACTAATTTTTTAATCCCTGAAAAAGTGCGATTTAAATATCGCTTAGATGGATATGATAATAATTGGATTGAAGTAGATGCATCGCGCCGATATGCATCATATGCTAAAGTGCCCGCCGGTAATTATATTTTTGAAATTATGGCTAGCAATAATGATGGCGTTTGGAATGACATACCTAAAACCATAAAAATTAAAGTTTTACCAGCTCCATGGAACAGTT
>JBBQMQ010000094.1:0-10989 GCA_038329115.1 Bacteroidales bacterium | reverse complement strand
TCGTTACTTGGCTATGACTCACCAAGACGACAAAGCATTGCACATCCTAACAAAAATCAACGGTTCTGATAAAGCGCATCAAATTTTGTCGGATATTAAAGAAAGTGCACACGAAGCAGTTGAAAAATTACTTACTTATGGTTGGAAAGTAGTATTAATTGGTATTCTTTTGTCAGTATTTCAACAGGCAGTAGGTATTAATGTGGTACTTTATTATGCGCCTACAATTTTTAAAGGACTTGGATTTGGAAACGATGCAGCCATGTATCAAACAGTAATTATGGGCTTTATCAATATCTTATTTACATTGGTAGCTATTTTCACTGTTGATAAATTTGGACGGAAACCGCTGTTAATTATTGGTTCTATCGGTATGGCAATCGGCATGTTTGCTATTGGGTTGCTGGCTCACCTGCAAATTATTGGTGTGAGTACGCTGGTATTTATTGTTATCTATTCGGCTTCGTTTATGATGTCGTGGGGACCAATTTGCTGGGTACTTATTTCGGAAATTTTCCCCAATACAATTCGCGGAAAAGCAATTGCTATCGCTGTGGCGGCACAATGGATTTCGAACTTTATCGTATCGGCCACATTCCCTGCATTACAATCGGTTAGTATGACGTTTACCTACAGTCTTTATGGCGTAATGTCGGTTCTTTCGGCTCTATTTGTTTGGAAAATGGTTCCCGAAACTAAAGGAAAAACATTGGAAGACATGAATAAATTGTGGAAAAAATGATTTCCATAGTTTTTTTTAATAAAACTATAAGTATTGAATGATAGCTCTAAATTGTATAAATCAACAACGGAACTTTCAAAATAAATTATGATTCTATGATTCATATTTTACCATCCCGTTTAAATTGTTAATATCGGAATGAATGTCTGAGCACTTCAGACATTCATTCTTTTAATTTACAAACTTAGGATTGACAACACAAATAAATTGCAGACATCTAAAGTTTCTCAAAGTTCTTAAAAATCTGGAGCGTTTTTAAGCAATCCAATCATTTTCCATGCAGCACGTTCAGCCGCTCCTACTCCACCGAGCGAAGCCTGAACTTTCGAGTATTCATTAAGCATAGTTTGTCTGTAAGTGTTATCATTCAAGATTTTTTCAAGTTCAGCAGCCACATTATCAACGGTAAAATAATGCGCTACGAGCTCTTTTACCACTTCTTTTTCAGCTACCAGGTTTACGAGTGAGAAAAACCTTACCTTGATAAAGAAATCCTTTATCGCATAAGCCATTCGTCCAAACATCACATGATAAACAACCACTTCCGGTATTCCAATCAAAGCAGTTTCGAGTGTTGCAGTTCCTGAATTCACAATAGCTGCTTTGGATTGTTGCAATAAATCATAGGTTTTCCCAAAAACAATCGAGACATTCTTATATTTCAAAATCGAATTATAAAAATCAGGATTAATTCCGGGAGCACCTGCAATAACAATCTGATAATCCGGGAAACGGCTGGCTGCTTCAATCATACGTGGTAAACAAGCTGATATTTCCTGTTTCCGGCTTCCTGATAGAATGGCAATGATAGGTTTTGCCGACAAATTATTTTTGACAGTAAACTCTTCAAAAGTTTCATGTTTATTAGGACGTTGGTTTACAGAGTCAACCGTTGGATTTCCAACATACTCAACCTCATAATTATGTTTCTCATAAAAAGCGGTTTCGAAGGGAAGAATAGTAAACATTTTATCCACGTAACGCTTAATTTGTTTGATGCGGAATTCTTTCCACGCCCATATTTTCGGTGAAATATAATAAAAAACCGGAGTATTCAGATTTTCCTTCACAAACCGGGCAATCCGCAAATTGAAACTTGGGTAATCAACCAGAATAACCACATCAGGTTTAAAATCAACAATGGCTTGTTTACAATCACTCATATTCTTCAACACAGTTTTTGCATTTTTAAGCACTGCCCAGAAACCCATAAAGGCCATTTGCCGGTAATGTTTTATCATTTTACCGCCATAAACCTGCATCAAATCACCACCGAGAAAGCAAAATTCAGCTTTTGAATCTTGTTTTCGTAGTTCCCGCATCAAATTGGAAGCATGCAAATCGCCCGATGCTTCACCGGCAATGATAAAATATTTCATTGGCCCCTAACCCCTAAAGGGGAATTTAAATTACTTTTGTCCAGCAAATTATTTATATTATTCATTTTTAAAAATTGAAATAAAATTTCGTCATTGTACATTTCTTGTTCCCCGTCAGGGGTTAGGCACATTTAAAATCTATATCCCAAACCCCATTCAATAAATTCGGCCTTTTGCAAATGCGTCTTCAAACCTATCGAAGCAAACAAATGGTTATTTATCGAATATTTCATTGTTGCACGGGTATAAAACCAACCATCTTCCGTATCAATATTATAACTATAAATCAACGGTTTATTAAGTGGACCCGACTTTGCAGCGGCATAAGGTTCCAGATTTTTCAACGGATTATAAAGATATAACCCAAAGTCAACTCCTGCAGTTAATCGACCCAGAATGAGTTCATGTTGCCACGATAAACCTACTCTGAATTTATTTTTCAACTCATCTGAAGTCAAATAAGTTCTGATTGCCTGAGTTTGACCATCATAAACTCCATCATAAAACACATCGGCTCCCAAACCCATTCTATAGAAGTTTGTAAGCGGACGATAAACTCCTAAAACCAACGATGCAATTCCATACGTTTTATTGTCTTTATAAAATAGTTGTCGGAAACCACCCGATGCAATCATTTCAACTGAAAATACCTTTGGAATTTCCGGAAGTGCTTGTTTTTGAGGATAGCTGAAATTCTTAAAATCAGGAAAATATTTTAATCCCACAAATCCATTCAATAAATTTAATCCTGAATTTGGAACTACCGCACTTCCGTTCGACATGTGATTCCATGTATATTCAGCCATAAAACTAAATCCTTTTGAGATTGGGATTTCAAGACTTCCTCCTCCCGAAAAATAAACATTCAAATTAGAACCAATAGCGGCATTAGCACTATCGAGCGGTAAAAAATTCCCATTAATATCAATATTCGTGTTGTAAAACGTTTTGGGTAAAAAACTTATACCGCCACCACCTTTTAAATAAAGATTGAAATATTTAGACTTGATTAACGGATAACAAATATATGGATATAAAGCATAAGCATTTCCAAGTTTTGTCGGATTTCCCAGATTCAACCACACTGCTCCAACTCCTATTTTAGGAAAACCGTTAAATTGCATCCACGGACTTTCGCCCATTGTTTGAAATTCCACTGACAATTCCGCACCTACAACTGGATTTAAAATCAGCGCTTTAACATGTTTATCATGCGGAATAATATTTCCATAAATTCCTTCTAATTTGAAACTATATTGATCAGTTGTTTGCGACTGAACCAAATTAGTCAATATGATACACACGAAAATAAGTAGCGATTTTTTCATATTTGCTACAACCGGTTTTGTTTATTCATTCGTTTTTTTTGGTTACCTTTGACACCGCAAATATAACAAAAATCGCTTGAAAATTTAGATTTTTAAAGCCGATAGAAATAACTATAAAGATATTACTAAACCTGTAAATTCATGCTGTCAATTTTCTGGAAAGAGTTGCGTGCATTTTTCAGCAATGCAACCGGTTATATCGTAATTGGTATATTCTTATTAATCACCAGTTTATTTCTCTGGATAATTCCCGGAGAATTTAATATTTGAGATGCCGGTTATGCCAATGTTGATGGACTTTTTTATTTAGCACCCTGGCTTTTCTTATTTCTTTGTCCGGCAGTTACCATGAAGCTTTTTGCTGAGGAAAAACAATCCGGAACTTGGGAGTTACTGATTACCAAACCTATTGGTAAGTTTCATCTTGTTCTCGGGAAGTATCTGGCAGGCTGGTTTCTGGTTTCCATTGCTTTAATTCCAACTGTTTTATATTATTTCACTGTATCTTATCTGGCCGAGCCGGTTGGAAATGTTGATTCGGGAGCATTTTGGGGTTCATTTATCGGATTATTCTTTCTCGCTGCCGTTTATGTAGCCATTGGAACATTTGCCTCGTCACTCAGCAGCAATCAAATCATTTCATTTATTGTTGCAGTAGTTTTGTGCTTCTTTTTCTATTATGGCTTTGAGGTTATTTCCGGATTTTTCACTTCAGGTCAGTCTGTTCAGTTATTAGAAGCACTTGGAATTCACGCACATTATAAATCAATGAGTCGCGGAGTAATTGATTCGCGGGATGTTATCTATTTCGTAGTTTTATCCAGTGGTTTTTTAAGTGCAACTGTTTGGAAAATAAGAAAATAAACTATTTATTAATTCAGGAAATTAAATTATATGAATATTGAGTTAAATAAGCCATTGATATTAATTACAAATGATGATGGTGCCGATGCAAATGGGATTGAAGTACTGACCAGACTGATGATGCAAATTGGTGATGTAGTTGTAGTTGCTCCCGATGGTCCACGTTCTGCACAATCCAATGCTTTGACGGTTACTCATCCTATACGTTTCAAGAAAATTGAAGAAAAAGAAGGTTTAATCAGATATTCCTGTACTGGAACGCCAACTGACTGCGTGAAACTGGCACTAAATGAAATTGTTGAACGCACTCCCGATTTGGTGGTAGCAGGAATTAATCACGGTTCAAATGCTGCTATCAATGTAATTTATTCGGGGACAATGGGTGCAGTTCTCGAAGGTTGTGAAAATGGAATATTGTCGATTGGATTTTCAATAAACAACCATTCGCTTGAAGTAGAATTTTCAGATTTTGAGCCTTTTATCTTGAAAATTACCAAAGAAGCTCTGAAAAATGGAATGCCTCACGGTACTTGTTTGAATGTAAATGCTCCAACCGGTACTATTAAAGGAGTTCGCATTTCCCGTCAGTGCGACGGTCGTTGGGTAAAAGAATTTGCCAAGCGAACCGATCCACAGGGCAGATCATATTACTGGCTAACCGGATATTTCGAAAATCACGAAACAGAAGTTGAAGAAACGGATGAATGGGCAATCAATCAGGGTTATATTTCAATTGTTCCTACAAAAATTGATTTGACAGCCCACGAAATTATTGATTCAATTAAACAATGGGATATTTAATCTAAAGCCAAAATGCATATTCACCTAATTAACCATTCAACAAATTAACCTAAAACTGCTAATTTCCATGGCTCGATTCAATCATTTTCTATATGGATTCATTCCGGGGCTATTACTTCCGGTTGCATTTATGTGGCTCTATTTGAATCGGTTTTATCCGGATGATTTAGGTTTTTTCGAAATTATAAAACATGTTTATCCTTCAGCACTTTTAGGAAAAATGTGCTTACTTGCGGTGATGCCCGATTTGCTTTTGGTATTTGTTTTCTATAAATCCGACAGTTTTAAAATTGCAACCGGAGTCTTGTTGGGTGGAATGCCGTATTTAATAGCAAGTATATTTATGTTATAAGAAACATAAATTCAAATTCAATCCCGATTTAATTTTATAGCATCCAACAACAACGGCAAGTCGTCTGCATCTACTCCATTTGCAATTAAATACGGTTTATCTTCATTAAGTGATTCTACGAATAATTCCCAGTTATTTTGACGTAAATCATAGCTTTTGCAATACAATTCAAACGCACTTTTTAAATTATGCTGACACAAAGCAATGTGTCCCGCATTCATATAATCCTGTGCAGTTGCGTCTAAACCTATTATTTTACTAATATAATATTCAGCTTGTGGTAAATTTCCTGATACAAAAGCACACCAAATTAAAGCTCTCCATACTTTTTTATTTTCACCTTCCTGAGCATCTATTCTAAAATAAATATTTAAAGCCTCTTTATATTTCCCCATTTCAAGATAGCAATGACCAATTTGTAACAAAACTGATGTCTGATTTGGCTTCAGATAATCAACGCGTTGATAATATTCAAGAGCTTTTTCGAAATTTCCGGACAATCGATAACACAAAGACATTTTGCGGAGAGTCCAGTTATCATCGGGCTGAATAATATCGGCTTTCAAATAGGCTTCAAGTGCCTTCTCCAGTTGCGAAGTTTGTTGATAACAATAACCTGTTTTTTGATAAATTGCCGCAGTCGGAGAAATTTCATGTTGAATTTCCTCAAAAAGCTCCAATGCCTGATTATAATGACTTTTAGTGAAATAATATTCCGCAATTGTAATTTTAAACTCCTTTTCCGCCGATAGAATATCAAACAAAAAAGTCTGATGCATGATCAACGTATAGGCAAACATATCCGAAAAATCTGTATGTTGAGGATGCAACTTAAAAAACCGGAATAAATCCTGAATATATTGTTTAGAAATATTTTTTGCCACAAGATCGGGAGTAAGAATAGCCTCATCTTTTGCCATTTCATCCAATTGTTCAGCTTCTGCTCCCATCGATTGTTTTAGCATTCCACGTTGTTTTTCAGGCATTTGTAATATGCTCAGACAAAATGAGTATTTGTCGGAGTTACACATCACTACACTGTCTACAAAAGCCGAAAGCACCGTTTTTTCATCGGATTGAAATAATTCGTTCACAGCTGAGTTGTGCGCATCAAAAGGCAAAAACCAATGCGAAAATTCAGAGAAAAAAGGAAAATTCTTCAATAATGAAAATGTACTCATATAAACATCAGCGCCTTCCAATTGTAATTCGCTTAATTCCTGCAATTTATCTGAAACGCCACTCTGTTCCAGAATTTCCTGCCATTCAGGATTTTCTTCTCCCCATTCGTCGGTATTCAACAAACTGTCAGTATCCATTTTATCTTTAAGCAATGGACTGATTTTCATCATTTCAGGCAGAATCTCTTCCCTCATCTTTTTCGAAATTTTGTCTGTCTCAGCAGTTCCGATAAGTTGGATGATGATATTCCTGAAATTTTCAACAATATGATTATTATCAACTAATAACACCAAACGGTTCCTTATTGAAGGGAAATAGGAAATAAACCGGTTATGGCGAGCCAAAATAAAACACAAACCTACAAGAGCACGCTGTCGAACCTGTTGATTTTCAATCAGGCACGAATCAAAAAGCATCATCAATTTATTTTCGTCAAACATTCGCCACAAATTCAACGTCAAAGCCGAAACAAGTATCGATTTTTCGACTACTCCCGGATAATTCACATTCAGAACCTGTGAAAAAAGTTTCTTTTCTTCGGGTCTGTAAATCGTTGTCAGCCAAAACAAACCAAAGAATTCAGCTAAAATAGACTCATAGTTTGAGCGCAATCTTTTAAGCTCAGTTTTGTGGTCTTCGTCGGAATTAACCAGGATTGCAGTTTGAGAATGAAAATAACTTAAGGCTTGAAATAAATCTTCAGCTGATTTATAACGTTGGTTATGAGGAAAATATCGTTTTTGAGTGTATTCAAAGTTTGTTGAATTACGAATTAAAAGTTCTTCTCGCAATTCAGAATTCAGAACAAGTAATTTTGCTATCAATTTATTATACACTATTTTCCGTTGAGGGTCTTCAACTCCTTCAACGTAGTAATGCAATAAATATTTATAATTTTGTTGCAAATCTTCCAACCGGTCTGAAAATTGACCATCCTGCAATTCCTTTACAAGCAGATTGGTTTTCTCAAAAGCATTTTTCAACTGCCTCGTTGCGAGAAAGTGTAAAGAAGATTTATAAGTGGTGTGAATTTGAGAAGCGTTCATTTTTGAGTAATCAGTATTCAGTTTAAGAAAACAGTTTCGAAGGGACAATTGTTATTGAATTAACAAACTATTTACAGTCAGATATTAATTACAAATATTTTTCTTAGCCCATTTTACTGATTTTCCGTAACCGTTCCTCATCAATAATCTTCAGTTTACGGCCGTCCATGGCAATAACATGTTCATTTACAAAGTTGGAAAGAGTGCGAATAGCATTGGAAGTTGTCATATTCGATAAATTAGCTAAATCCTCTCTTGAAAGATAAATACTAATTGTAGCATCATCCTCTTCTACTCCGTAATTTTTCTTCAGCAAAAGTAAAGCTTCAGCCAAGCGACCACGAATATGTTTTTGTGTCAGATTTACCGTTCTGGCATCGGAAGCAGCCAAATCAGTAGCCAATTCTTCGAGGAAACGGTAGCAAAATGCATTATTGTGTCTGAGTATCGACAAAAAAATGTCAGCCTTAATCATATAAACTGTTGAAGCCTCGAAAGCGGTAACATTCGTATTATAAGTTTCGTTTGCAATAATTGCGCGATATCCGAAATGCTCACCCGGTTTAAGCATACGGATAATTTGCGTTCTGCTGCCAACACCTTCCTTATAGACTTTCACTTTGCCCGCTGCTAGTATCATCATGTGCGTAGGGAGTTCACCTTCACAATGTATCATTTCATTCTTTTTGAAATAATGAATGCTATAATTACTCTTAACGAATTGCCTTTCATCAGGAGTTAAAACATCCCAAACTGACAGAATATCCTCCAACGGTTTCAAATCTAAAACATGCTTTTTTGCCATATAAAATTTCGCGAAATATGTTTGACAACAATGTTATAAAGCACAAATTTAGTAATTTTTTGATATAAAACTATATTTCAATAAAAAAATAGTTGAATTATATGCAAAATAGTTTGTTTTCAACTTTAATTTTCCTTAAAACTACTCATTGAAATTAAATGGATTGCGAGCTGTTAAACAAAATAAGCAGTTTTTTATTACAAATCTAATTTATATTATTACTTTTGTGTATTCACATTTCACTGAATCGTTTATGAAGAAAGTAACTTTATTAATTTTTATTTTTCTAAGCCTGCTGAAAACCAATGCGCAACAGTTTATAGTCAGTGATTCTGCTATTGTCAGTTTAATTACGTGTTCACCCGGTGAAGAAGTTTATTCTAAATTTGGTCATACTGCCATAAGATTGAAAGATGTAAAAAGTGGTATTGACGTGGTATTTAATTACGGTATTTTTAGTTTTGAAACGACGAACTTTTATTACAAGTTTATAAAAGGCGAAACCGACTATCAACTTGGAGTGTACGAAACTAATTACTTTTTGTCAGAATACGCATCCAGAAATTCAATGGTCTGGGAAGAAATATTGAACTTAACACTTGTAGAAAAGAAAAATCTAGTCAATTTATTGATGGAAAATTATCAACTTGAAAACAGAGTTTACAGGTATAATTTCGTGTTTGACAATTGCGCTACCCGCCCCCGAGATAAAATTTTTGAAGCACTACGAGGATATGTTAAGTTTCAAAACACAAATGACCCAAAAACCTTCAGACAATGGATAGGCGTTTATGTTGGCACTGACACGTGGTTAAAATTTGGCATTGATCTGGTTTTCGGATTAGATGCAGATCGTGTTGCCACATTAAATGAAAGCATGTTTCTTCCTGAAGTTCTAATGAATGAATTTCAAAATGGTGAAATTGGCATCCCTAATGGTCAATTAAGAAAACTGACCACAAATGAGAAAACTGTTCTTGTTTCCAAAAAAAATGAAGCAGAAATAACAACTTCATGGATTTTTAAACCCATGGCTTTTTCTCAAATATTATTGATTATAGGAATTTTACTCACAATTTGGGATAATTACCGCAAAAGAATTTATAAGCCATTCGACACCGGATTACTCATTTTAACCGGACTTGGAGGATTAATAGCTTCATATCTTATGCTTTTTTCAGTCCATCCTTTGGTTAAATTAAATTTAAACGTTCTTTGGTTGAATCCATTAAATATTTTAGTAGCCATAGCGCTGTGGATTAAGCCATTACGACTACCTTTGTTTTTCTATCAGATATTTAATATTCTATTGTTAATAGGAGCTTTATTTGCCTTCGCACTTTCGTCCCAGATTTTCAACGATGCCTGTTTTCCTTTGATTGTTTTATTAATAATGCGATCAACCAGTTGGTTTGCAATTACTAAAAGAAGACTTTTCAGACAACGGGAAATAAAATAAATTTTTCAAAAAATGACTTCTTTACAAAATAAAATACCAGTACCATTGCGCTTTGTTGGGATTATTCCTGCACGTTTTGCTTCAACTCGTTTTCCGGGAAAACCATTGGCAGATATTGCCGGGAAATCAATGATTCAGCGAGTCTATGAACAAGTTGCAAAAGCACTTACTGATGTTTATGTTGCTACCGACGATCAACGAATTTTTGATGCCGTTTTGGCCTTTGGAGGAAAAGCAATAATGACTTCCGATCAACACAAAAGTGGGACGGATCGCTGTTTTGAAGCTTTTTCTAAAATGGATGAATGGTTTGATGTGGTTATTAATATACAGGGTGACGAACCATTTATTCAACCGGGGCAAATTAGCGAATTGAAGAAATGTTTTGACGAACCTGAAACTCAAATTGCAACGCTGGCAAAAAAAGTGACAAAAAAGGATGGTTCTGAGTTCCTGAAAGATCCAAACAATCCAAAACTTATTGTCAATAAACAAAATGAAGCGCTTTATTTCAGTCGTTCGATAATTCCTTTCATACGAGGCACAGAACCTGAGAACTGGATTTCCGCTCATTCTTACCTCAAACATGTCGGGATTTATGCTTACCGCGTTGATGTTTTACGTGAGTTGACGCTTTTGGAACAATCACCACTCGAGATTGCCGAATCGCTGGAGCAACTTCGTTGGCTCGAAAATGGATATCGCATCAAAGTTGGTTATACTGATGTGGAAACTGTGGGTATTGACACGCCTGATGACCTGGAAAAAGTGAAAGGAATGTTGATTTAAATAGTCAGGAAAAACCTTTTAACAATAAGAAAACTCCTCGAATAGCAATCTACTATTCGGGGAGTTCTTGTTTATTATATTTCCAAGAAATTACTTCTAAATAGGGTCTGCTGAGAAACTCCTTATTGTTTGTTATTCAGATAAATATGATTAAATTTGTGCAATTAAATGCAAGGATATATGACATCACCCCGCAAAAAGCATGCACTAGTGCCAAAATATGTAAGCCCAAATCAGTTGGT
>JBBQMQ010000093.1:0-11005 GCA_038329115.1 Bacteroidales bacterium | reverse complement strand
AAACCTGAGAGCAGAAGGAACAGCCGAAAAACCGATTATTATGCGTGGTGACAGGCTGGATAAAATTAAATTCAGCACACCGTTTCCATACAATAATGTAGCCGGTCAGTGGGATGGCATATATTTACTTTGGAAAGGTGGAAACCACGTGTTGCGTCATGTCAACATGAACAGCGGATACGTTGGGATTTATTTCTCCAACAACGACAGAAATACTATTCCAAATCTGGAAATATCGGATTGTAGAATTCATAACTTCCTGCTTTACGGATTAGTGGTGCAAAACGGAAACGTGTTGGTTACCAACTCCGAAATATCCAACTCAAGTAGTTTTACAGTCTATCTGAATGGCGGAAAGCACACTTTTATTCAAAGCACTATCGTTAATTATTTCAACAACAGTAATGTTCAGCCGGTTCCGCGGGATAAAAACCCGGCCGTAATGATTATGAATCTAAACCGGACAGCACCCATGGAATCGGTTTTCAAAAATTGTATTATCAGTGGAGGTTCAACAAATGAATTTACGCTGGCAACCCGTTATATCGATGCTTATAGAGGAACTTTCGATCATTGTTATATCAAAAAACCTGATTCATTGAAACTTGCCCAGTTTACAAACATTCGCTGGTCGCAACCTAAAGATTCATTATTATTCAAAAGCAATCGATATGACTTTCAGAAGGGAACCTATTTCAACTTCATGCCCGACTCTATTTCTCCTTTTAGGGGTATTGCTGACCCAACCGTTGCCGCACAATTTCCGCTCGACTTAAACGGCAACAACCGGATGATTGATAATAAACCTGATTTGGGTGCTTATCAGTGGCAATCGACAATAAAGTGATAAATACAACACCTAATGTTGCATTCTAACTTCCGTGTAATCGGTTTGTTAGTTTTAAAAAATAATATTTATCTTTGCATACTATTAGTTATCAGACTTCAGTATGAAAAAGCAACTGACTCTATTCGCTATTCTTTTAATTGCCTGCCAACTTTATACACAGAATTCTGAAAAACAGAATTTCAAAATCATGTGCTATAATGTGGAGAATTTCTTTGATTGCGTACATGATTCACTAACCAATGACCTGGAATTTTTGCCGAATGGTACCCGTGGATGGACGTATGCTAAATACCAAAAGAAACAAGCCAACATTGCGCGGGTGATAACTGCCGTTGGAGGTTGGGAAGCTCCGGCACTGGTTGGTTTATGTGAAGTGGAAAGCAATAAATGTCTGCTTGATTTGACTCGTTATTCAGGACTGAAGAATCTCCGGTATAAGTTTCTTCATCACGAATCACCCGACCCGAGAGGAATTGATGTAGCATTATTATATCAACCCCGTCAATTTAAACCTATTCATAATCAAGCCATTCCAATTCATTTTCCAAATGCTCCACAAAGCAGATCCCGTGATATTTTATTTGCATCCGGAATAATTCCTACCGGTGATACCTTGCATGTTTTTATTTGTCATTTTCCATCACGACTTGATGGAGAAATGGAATCGGAAGAAAAAAGATTATTCGTGGCTTCGGTGGTTAGAAGTAAAGTAGACAGTATTTTTGCCGCCAATAAAAAAGCAAATATTGTTATTATGGGCGACTTCAATGATTACCCGACCAATGCCAGTATGCTGGAAGTATTGAAAGCAAAACCGCTGAATGATTCAATTTCAAATCAAAGCTTATACAATTTAATGTATAAACTACATGCCGAAGGAAAAGGTTCGAATAAGCACAATGGGGAGTGGGGTGCATTGGATCAACTGATTGTTTCGGGAAATTTACTAAAACAATCCAACTCCGTTTTTACCACACAAAACGATGCACATTTCTTCGATGCCAATTTCTTACTCGAAAACGACAAAATCTATCTTGGTAAGCAACCTTTTCGTACCTTTGCAGGCATGAAGTATCAGGATGGATATTCAGATCATTTACCGGTTTATGCAAATTTCAGGCTATCAACACCAGAATAAAACATAATAAAAACAGGAAATCTCTGTTTTAGTGAAAGTAACTTTCCGGATTTGAAAGTTGCACGATTCAAAGAACTTATTCTAAAAATAATGACTAAAATTAAATATCTGCTCTTATTTATTTCTTTCATTGGAATGCATTCTGCTTTCGGTGAAGACAAAGGTGTTATCTATCAGAAACTGGATACCATCATATTTCATCGCTACATTCATTCATTAGAATCAAAAAAACAATCATCTGTGGGTGATTTAATGATCCAAACGGCTGTTTACCTGATGGATGCACCTTATGTGGCAAAGACGTTGGAAGCGGGCGGGAAAAGCGAACGGTTGGTTGTAAACCTCCGGCAGTTCGACTGTGTGACTCTGGTTGAAAGTTGTCTGGCATTGGTTCATACCCTGAAAAGCAAAGATCAGAGCTTCGAGATGTATTGCTCCGAACTTAGAAATATACGTTACCGCAACGGAAATCTGACCGATTACAGCTCCCGGCTTCATTATTTTACCGAATGGATTGCCAACAACGAAACTAAAGCAAAAGTAATCAATCTGACTCCGGGATTTGGAGGCAAATCAATGCCGTTGACGTTGGATTTTATGAGTCACAATGCCGGTCTTTATTCTCAAATGAGTAATCCGGAAATCAATTCCGAAATAAAAGCTGTTGAAAAAAACATTTCTAACAGAATGTATTTTTATATTCCAAAAAACGCCCCGGTAAATACTAAAATCAGAAATGGTGACATCCTTTGTCTGACTTCGAAAGTCCCCGGAATAGGTATTTCCCATGTAGGAATAGCTTTCCGGTTAGGTGGAGTGCTGTATTTATTACATGCTTCATTAACCGGCCAGAAAGTAGAAATCTCACCGGAACCTTTTGATAAATACATTTTAAAATTAGATAATGTTACCGGATACATGGTTGTAAGACCACTGTAAATCAATAAAAAGAAAAAAACACCTGCACAATGGACGTACAATTATTTATTCCCTGTTATATCGATCAACTTTATCCTCAAACCGGATTCAACACAATAAAAATACTCGAAAAAGCTGGGTGTAAAGTACATTACAATCCAAATCAAACCTGCTGCGGACAACCGGCATTTAACAGCGGATACTGGGATGAAGCAACCAGTCTGGCCTCTAAATTCCTTCATGATTTTAATGCAGACATGCCTGTAGTTTCTCCTTCCGGTTCCTGTTCCAGCTTTGTGATTCATCATTACCACAAATTATTCGCTGATAAACCCGAATTATTGAAACAGCACTCCTTGTTGAAAAATAAGATTTACGAACTTACCGATTTTCTGGTCAATGTATTGAAAGTAGAAAAACTGGGAGCGTCGTTTCCTCATACAGTTACCTTTCACGATTCGTGTTCTGCCCTTCGCGAATACGGTATTAAAGATGAACCACGCAAACTTTTGGCTCAGGTTGCCGGACTTGAACTGATTGAAATGGAAGAAAGCGAAACCTGTTGCGGATTTGGTGGAACGTTTGCCGTAAAGAATCCTGCCATTTCAACAGCCATGGCAGAGAAAAAAGTGATTAATGCAATATCCACCGGGGCAGAATTTATTGTTACCACAGAAGCATCCTGCATGATGAACATCAACGGCTATTGCTCCAAAAACAAATTAGCAGTAAAAGGAATTCATTTGGCCGACATCTTAGCATGTGGCTTGTAAAATAAAGTAGATTCCTCACTGCAAAAAACTTTTACTTCGTTTATTACATTGTTCGTTTTAAAAAATCAATTTTGAACGCACGCTAGCGCGGTTTTGTAAACCGTGCCAAACCCTGTCAAGCCAATCCTCCAGTTAACGGACGAGCGATATATCCCAGTGGTGGTGGGCAATTTCGTTTATCTAATGATTATCTATCTCAATGAACTGACAAATAGTGCATACAGGTTTATCGGCAGCTTTGTTTTTAGTTGCAAAATCAGATATTAAATAATTACTTTCCATACTTTACCCTCTTTCATTTAAATAAGGACTACCTTTGGGAAAAATTCAGGAATATATATCAATTTTGAATCAAAAATGAAAAGAGAAAATAAAAGTTCGTTATTATTTAGTATCATAGTTGTAGTCTTAATTGCAATCGCTTTATTTTCATTGCAGAATGTTGGCACCTTATATTCTAATTCTAAAATGGTAGCCCATACCTATAAGGTGAAGGAAGTATTAGCCAATAATCTTTCCATACTAAAAGATGTTCAGACCGGAATCCGGGGGTTTGTTATCAGTGGCGATACCGCCTTTCTGGAACCCTATAATTCAGCCGATTCAAAATTTAAAGCCAACTCAATCCAACTGCGAAAGCTGTCAAATGATAATCCCATTCAGCAAAAAAATATAGATACCTTAGAACAGATTTCCAGACAAAGTATGTTGGCATCATTATCAATTGTGAATACCAGAAAACAACTCGGATTTAATGCCGCAATAAAATTGGTAAGCACGCAAAAAGGTAAAAAGTTAATGGACAGGGTTCGGGTAATTTCATCCCGAATGCAAGAAATAGAAGAAGGCTTATTGGATAAAAGAAATGCGATTACTGAATCGAGCTATAACAGAACGCAGGTTTATATAATTCTGGGAAGCATTATTTCAATAATCATTGTGCTAAGTTTAATGTATTCTATCCGGCTTGCTTCCCGATTGGGAAGAAAACTGACTAAGTCAGAAGCAATGTTTAGCCAGATACTTGAAATTGCTCCCGATGGAATAGTGGTATCGGGACATGACAGAACTATTCAAATGGTAAATTCCAAGACTGAGAAACTCTTCGGCTATTCGCGAAAGGAAATGATAGGAAAGAAAATCGGCATACTGATTCCCGCATCACAACAAAGCTTCTTTTCAGAACCACAATATCTGAACATGGGTCTTGAAAAGGAATTGATACTTAAACGTAAAGACAAAAGCGAAGTACCTGTTGAAATAAAACTAAATCCATTTCAAACCATGGAAGGATCAGATGTTTTGCTGGTAACTATTCACGATATAACCGAACGAAATAAAATAACCAACGAACTAATAGACTCGAAAAACAAAGCTGAAAGAGCCACAGAAATTGCCGAAAGTGCATTAAAATCCAAACAGCAATTCTTATCAAACATGAGTCATGAAATCCGTACACCTATGAATGCCATTGTTGGCTTTACAAAAGTGTTATTAAAAACTGATTTTACAGATAAACAAAAGGAGTATTTACAAGCTATAAAGATTAGTGGCGATGCGTTAATCGTACTTATTAATGACATACTTGACCTGGCAAAAGTAAATTCAGGCAAAATGGCATTTGAAAAACGACCTTTTAAACTGGCTTTATCTATTTCATCGGTACTTCATTTGTTTGAACTGGAAGCTCAGGAGAAAAATCTGAAGCTTGTTGAAGTATACGACACTAATATTCCTGAAATATTGGAGGGAGATAGTGTGCGTCTGCATCAAATTATAGTGAATCTTATGAGTAATGCCATTAAGTTTACCACAAATGGGGAAATTACAGTTGCTGTGAATCTACTGAAAGAGGATATCGACAAAGTCAGCATTGAATTTGCCATTACCGATACGGGAATTGGAATCACCAATGATAATATTGAACTAATTTTCAAGAGTTTCCAACAGGCAACAAGTTCCACATCACGAATATTCGGAGGTACAGGATTAGGACTTGCCATTGCCAAACAACTGGTAGAAAAACAAGGAGGAACCATGAGCGTAAAAAGCAAATTAAATGAAGGTTCAACATTTAGTTTTATATTGAGTTTTCAAAAGAATACCTCTGAAGTGGAACAAGTAACCACTAATGAAGAATTGACAACTGAAATTGAAAGCATAAAGGTTTTGGTTGCTGAGGATATGGCATTAAATCAATTACTTATTCGGACCATATTAGATGATTTTAAATTTGAAAATGACATTGCCGAAAATGGCAAAATTGCTATCGAAAAATTAAAAACGAAATCATACGACATCATTCTAATGGATTTGCAAATGCCTGAAATGAATGGATTTGAAGCCACGGAATATATCCGTACTGTAATGAACTCAAATATTCCTATTATTGCTTTAACGGCCGATGTTGCTACCATGGATTTAGCTAAATGTATGGCTCTTGGCATGAACGATTTCTTGGCAAAACCAATCGATGAAAGATTATTATATCGGAAAATAGTTGGATTATTAACGCCTAACCATAAAGCAATCTCCTGAAATAGCCAATTTAAATTTGAGAATAAACAATAATCTCACAAATAAATCAGAGTATAGAATGACTAGTCAGAACAATAAATTTCTTCAATATATTTAGATTACTCCGGGCCGATTATAGAAAGAAATTACAAAGCTGTAAACCACAATTGCAACAACTGATAAAAGCAACGTTACTACAGGAATTAAAGCATTTAGTTTACTTTCTTTCAAATTCAGTATTTGATCGTTAATGCTGGCAGGTCTAAATTTTCGTAGTGCCCAAAAGCAAAAAATTGCAGCTAAACTTCCAACCAGAATTCCTCCAAAAACATCAAGAGGATAATGAACTCCAAGATAAATGCGGGAATATGCCGTTAAAATTGCCCAGCCAAAAATTGCAATGGTGTATATTCGTTTTTTAAACAAAAGTGATGAAAGTAATGCAAAACCAAAAGAATTTGCAGCATGAGAAGACACAAAACCAAACCGCCCTCCACCGTAATTATAAACCAAATGAACCAAACCCTTTAGATTCTCAGCATGAGAAGGTCGTGGACGTTGAACTAAGTCTTTGATAATTGTAGACGATACCTGGTCAGAAATTACAATACAAAGAACCAAAGCAATTATTATCCATATTGATTTAGATTTCCAATATTTTATTACAATATACAGAACTGAAATATATAACGGAATCCAGGTAAGTTTTTGGCTGAATACATACATAAACTCGTCGAAAAATGAGGAATGCAATCCGTTCAAAAATAAGAACAAATTAGTATCCCAAAGTTTCAATAAGTCGATAATATTCATTCCTACAATTGTTTATGATTTTGAGTTTTGAAAAGAAGAATTAAATTTGAAATAATTAATGTCGTTCTTAGTGATCTTTGAGCCTTAAATGTCTTTGTGGCAGCAAACATAGCCACCAAGTCACAAAAACACTAAGTTACACAAAGTAAATACAAAATCACAACGAACTATCTAATCAGAAGGAATACAAGATTTCCTAAGAAGCAGAAACTAAATTTTTTCAATAAACTTTTGTTCTACCCAACCAATATTTCCATTTCCTAACTTAATCTCCGTCCAGTTTCCGAGCACACTTTTAATCGATACTTTTGTGCCTTCGTGCAATTGAAATAAATTAGTTCCACTTTTATCGGGTGAGCTTTTTGCCGTAACCACTCCCACCATAACCACTGCTTCACGGTGATTTATCATCTGCTCCTTACGAACACCTCCAAAAATAACGCTCAACAAACTAATTGCCAATAAAAAAAGCCCTATGTAAAATGATATTTTCCGTAATTTATACGTTGATCCGAAAATAAAAATAAATGAAAATATCAAACAAGAGATAAAAAGTGCTAAACCAATGAAAACCCATTGATTGGATGAAAGTATTTTGATCAGATTTTCCAGCCAGCGGCCTAAAAAGAATATCGGAGTCTGAACGATATTGTCAACAACCTTTTGTTGAGCCTGTTCAAGGTTGAAACGCGCATCATCATTCATTGGATCAAGACGTAAAGCTCTTTCATAATTCAATATGGAATGTCCGATTTCATTCGACTTGAAGTATGCATTTCCCAGATTGAAATAAATCTCAGAAGCTATACCTTCATTGGTGATTATTTTTTCGTAAAGTCTGGCAGATGCTGCATAATCACCTTTTGCATACAAATTATTTGCTTGTTTTAATGAGTATGATTCTGCTTGAACTGACAAAGTATAACTCAAAATTAAAGATATGATAAATATGATTCGTTTCATACTAAATGTATTGAGTGTTTATTATCGTTTTCTGAATAATTGTTCTAACTCACTGATTGCTTTCATTGTATCATCGTATAAATTACCCATTTCCTGTTGACCTGAATTGGGTGCATAACGGGCAAATTCGCAGGTATGCAAAATTTGAATGAAATCATTGATAAGTGCTGAATCAATGTTTTTTCCGGCAAGTTCACTTTCAACATGTTCTTTTGTAAGAGCCGAAACCGGTATTGAAAGCTTGTCACTCAGGTAAGTCCAGACAGATTTAAGAACTTCCTCATAAAATTTATCCTTATTCCCTTCACTCAACAGTTTTGATGCTAATTTAAGACGTTTAAGGGCTACTCTGTTGGCTTTCTTGTTTTTAACCAGATTAATGTCGGAATTATCCTTTGCCTGTTTTCTGAAAAACACAAACAAAACAATTGATATAAACATTGGGATTAAAAACATGAGTCCAAAGAATATTGATCCGAAAATTGGTTCTTCTTCTCTTGATAGTTTAATATTATCTGTTTGAATATAGCGTATGTCTTTCCCAATTTGTTTAACATCCTCTTTATCAACATAGTTGCTTACAACTGTAGAATTCTCGCCCCCTTCTCCTTTCTCAACCTGCAATTTATAAGCAGGTGTGCTCAGTGTTTTATAAGTTTTATCCTGAACATCAAAATAAGAAAATTGTGCCGATGGAATATCAAAATCACCGGGATGACGGGGAATAAACAGATATTCAATGGTTTTAGTTCCCGAAATACCGGACGGGGTTGTTTTAAAATTATTGGTAACTTTAGGATCATATAATTCAAATCCATCAGGGAATTGAATAGCAGGGTTTTTTATCAGTTTCATATTCCCTGCCCCTGAAATATTTACCTTAATAGTAACAGCATCGTTAGCCTTAACCTGTTCTGCAGTAATGTTTGCATTCAATGAAAAACGCCCAACCGCACCATTAAACGACGCAGGTTTATTAGCCGGAAGCATATTCACTGTAATTTTCGTAGAAGGAGCTGTAATAATTTTTGAAACATTGGTATAGGAATCAAAGAAATCATCGAAAATGCTTCGTACTGCTGCTCTGTTTTGTACTCGCACAGCGGCTTCAAACGTAGCTTTATTAATCTCTATTGTGCCGGAATGTTGCGGATAAAGAAGAACCTGATACAGAACGACAGTTCCGTAATTTCGGCCATTAAAATTTTCAAACGAAAACTGTTTGTTTTGTGATTGTTCAATATCCTGTTTCATAAATCCATTAAAATCAGGCATAGTTTTATTTCCACATTGAACTACATCAACTAAAGTATATAATTTATAGGTAAGCAGAATTGCTTCCTGTTCGTAAACATTTGCCTTTGAAACGCTTGTTTTTATGAACAGATTTTCCCCTGAAATTGATTGATTGCCAGCCGATTGTCCACCTTGTGACTTTGGTGAATTTGCATCAGCCGGTAATACTTTAATGGCTACTCCATTCGATGTAAATTTTTGATTTCCAACATTTATGCTTGCTGAAGAGATTGTAAACGTACCGATTTTTTGCGCCTGTAACGTGTATGTATACGAAACTGCTGTTGAAGTTGAACTTTTGCCGTTTATAATTTGCATACTCGAACTGTGCGATTCGAATGGTCCTGCCAACACATCAAAATTATTAATTTCAGGCACGCGCAAATCCTTTGCGGTTGCATTAATGGAATAAACTAATTGAAATGGTTTATCCAAAATGACCGTTGTAGGTGCCGAAGCACTGAAACGAACCGGTTCATCGGCGCGAACAATCCATGTGCTAAGTATCAAAAGTGAAATAAATAATAGTTTGCGTTTCATATTATTTTCGGTATTCATTTTATTTCTGCATTAAATTATGCATTATCTTTACCAGTCCTTATCCGCCTTCTTCTGTCCTCTAACCTGTTGTCTTTTAGCTTTATCCTGAGCATTCTTTTCGTCTTGTTGCAATGCATCCAATATTTGTTGGGCATTTTGCTTAGACATTTGAGGTTGCTGTGGTTGAGGTTGTTGTTTTTGTTGATCTTTCTTTTTTTCGTCCTTCTTGTCGTTTGGTTTATTCTGTTTGTTCTTGTTATCTTTTTCATCCGGCAATTTATTAATCTTTGCTGCCAGTTGTTTCAATTTCGGATCATTAGGAAATTTCTGAATTGCCTCCACAATTGTTTCTTTTGCTTCCTTCTTTTTTCCGCCTATATAATAATTCGCCGTTGTATGAAAATAATCAGTTACCGATTGAGCTTCAATCAGCACGCATGGAACAACAAGCAATAGAATGAATATCAACTTTTTCATAATTATTTCAACTTTATGATATCTAATATCCGGTTCGTAAAATCGCTGTATTGCAACAAACTTTTATCGGTCTTTTCACCTTCTTTCATCAAATTGTATGCCTCTTCATATTTTCGTTCGGCGACTAATTCTTCGGCTCTTTTCTTGATTTTATTCTCCTGGTTATCTTTATTATTCTTATTATTTTTCTTATCCTGATTTTTTTGATCTTTCAGTTTCATTTGAGCAAAAGCCAGATTATAACGGGTATCATTATCTTTTGGATTGCTTTTTAAGGCCATTTCATAAGCTTTTATGCTTTCTTCAATTTTATTATCGGCCAAAAGCGCATTTCCGGTATTGTGAAATCCTGCAGCAATTCTGAGTTTTTCTTTAGGTTGAAGCGCCAATGCATTATTATACTGTTCAAGTGCTTCAGGATATTTTTTTTGTCTGAATAATGCATTTCCAAGATTATAAGTCGCCTCAAATGATTTTGAATTCAACGAAAGCCCTTTGCGGTAAGCATTTTCTGCATCCGTAAATTTGCCCGATTTGTACAGCTTATTACCACTTCGTACATAGGCACTTTCCTTTTGAGCTGCCACAGTAAATGTCAACAAACTCATCATCAATATATAAACTATTTTTTTCATCAATTCAATTGTAATTTGTAAAAGTCCCTACTTAGTGACTTTATCTTTCAAATTAAAAATATTAAATTTACTCAATTGTTTATTT
>JBBQMQ010000092.1:0-11050 GCA_038329115.1 Bacteroidales bacterium | reverse complement strand
TCATTTGGGAGAGGAGCGGGGTGAGGTCTGGGATTTTTTGCTGTATTAATCCGAAAATTCCATCAGATACGCTTTTATAAACGCATCAATATCGCCATCCATCACGCCGTTTACGTTCGAAGTCTGGTAGTTGGTACGATGATCTTTCACGCGGCGGTCATCGAACACGTAACTCCTGATTTGCGAACCCCACTCGATTTTCTTTTTACCTGCTTCAACAACTGCGGATGCGGCACGGCGTTTTTCCAGTTCCAGTTCGTACAGTTGGGATTTCAGCAAGCGGATAGCATTGTCTTTATTTCCAAACTGTGAGCGGCTTTCGGTATTTTCAATCACAATTTCGTCCATTAGTTCTGTAACCGGATTTTTGAATTTGTAATGACAGCGAACACCCGTTTCCACCTTGTTTACATTCTGTCCACCGGCACCCGATGAGCGGAAAGTATCCCAAGTTAGATTGGCAGGATTGATTTCAATTTCAATCGTATCATCTACTAATGGAACCACATAAACCGAACAAAAAGATGTCATGCGTTTGCCTTGTGCATTGAAAGGAGAAACGCGCACCAAGCGGTGAACACCATTTTCACTTTTCAAGTAACCGTAAGCCATTTCGCCTTCAATTTGCATGGTCACGGTTTTGATACCGGCTTCGTCACCTTCCTGATAGTTAGTAATTTCGCATTTGTAATTCTGACGTTCGCACCAGCGTTGGTACATGCGGAAAAGCATTGACGCCCAATCTTGCGCTTCAGTACCACCGGCTCCGCCCACAATTTTGATAACTGCACCCAGTTTATCTTCTTCGTGCGAAAGCATGTTTTTCATTTCGAGCGTTTCAACCAGTTCCATGGCAACACGGTAAGCTTCGTCCACTTCTTCTTCGGTGGTGACTTCTTCGCGGTAAAAATCGTAATTTAGTTGCAATTCGTCGGCTGCAGCTTTTACTTCGTTGTAGCCAACCACCCAGTTTTTTAGCTCTTTTACTTTACGCATCTGCACTTCGGCAGCTTTAGCATCGTCCCAAAAACCGGGAACCTGCGTGCGCAATTCTTCTTCTTCTATTTGGATCAATTTCGTATCGACGTCAAAGATACCTCCTCAACGCAGACTCGCGCTCCAACACATTTTTTAGTTGGTCTAATGTTATCATTTTTTTTGGATTAGCCCCCAAACCACCTGAAAGGGGCTCAAAGGTGAGTTTATATTTAATTTTTTTTGTATAAATTGTTATCTGTAATGGTTTTTAATACCTCTTTTCGGGTTTTGGGCAGGTTAAAAATACAAGCAGGGTAAAAACACAGCCAGAAATCCGATAATAAATCCGACCAGTGTTTGCGATGGTGTGTGTGCTTTCAGCTCAATGCGTGAAAGTGCTACAATAGCTGAAATGGTTAGTACTATAACGAATAACCATACCGGATTAATAGCCAGCCGGTAACAAACGCCAAAAATAGCACCCGACAAACCTCCCATTCCCGAAACATGTGCGCTGATTTTCCATTTCAAATTGATGAACAGGATGATAAAAATAGAAATGGCCGAACCAATTCCAATAGCAATAATGAACATGAAATTCAAGTCAAACCGAAGTGTACGCCACATGAATAACGTCCAGAAAATATAAGCCATAAACGAAAACAAGTAAGGCATGGTACGTTCTTCGCGATTGGAAATAAAGATATCATGCACTTCGCCACGTTTCATCAGCAGAAATACAGGTACGGCAGGAAATAATCCTGTGAAAACAAAAGTTCCGATGATTGCTACACACCTCCAAAATACAGAATAAAAATCTATGAAAATATCCATGTTCATGAGAATCATCATGCCATAGGTTGGAATCAGGAGCGGTTGAAAAATGATAGAAATTATTTTATAGAAAATGCCCCCTAAATCCCCCATGGGGGACTTTAAGTTAGAACTATCGTTTTTTATTGAATTCATATTTTATATTTTCTGCTCCCTAAATCCTCCACAGGGGACTTAAATTAGCTCAGGTTTGTATTTAATATTTAAGAGAATAGGTCTTTAATTCCCCCTTCGGGGGATTTAGGGGGCTTTTATAACTCCTTTCGCATTCTCGCCACAGGAATATTCAGTTGTTCGCGGTATTTAGCCACGGTGCGGCGGGCAATCAGGTAGCCTTTTGTTTTAAGCACTTCGGCCAGTGCGTCATCGTTCCACGGTTTTCGTTTATCCTCGTTTTCGATGCATTCCAGCAAAATTTGTTTGATTTCGCGGGTAGAGACTTCTTCGCCCGAGTCATTGGTCATCGATTCGGAGAAAAAATATTTTACCGGAAAAATGCCGAATTCGGTCTGGATATATTTGCTGTTGCTCACGCGCGAAATGGTGGAAATATCATATCCGGTTCGGTCGGCAATATCTTTCAGAATCATCGGTTTCAGATATGTGTCGTCGCCTTCGATAAAAAATTCATGTTGAAAATCCACAATCGCCATCATGGTGGTAAGCAGGGTTTGATGCCGCTGTTTGATAGCGTCGATAAACCAACGCGCGGAATCAATCTTTTGTTTAACGAACATCACCGCGTCTTTCATCTCGCGACTCTGATTTTGCTTGTTTCCTGTATAATCCTGAAACATTTCATTGTACGTGCTGCACACCCTGAGTTCGGGTATGTTGGCATTGTTCAGCGAAACTGACAGTTGACCTTCGTCATTTTCCAGCATAAAATCGGGGACAATGGTCACCATCGATTTTTCCAGAATATTCCCACTCCACGCGCTTCCGGGTTTCGGATTGAGGTGGATGATTTCGTTCATTACTTTTTTCAACAGGGTGTCGTCCATATCCAGTCCGCGTTGAATCTTGTCGTAATGTTTTTTCGAGAACTCTTCGAAATATTCGGTTATCAGCCGCAGCGCTAGTTTTACCGACTGGGTTTGCTCTTTGCGTTCCAGTTGCAGCGTGAGGCAATCCTGCAGGTTTATGGCACCTACGCCGGCGGGGTCGAACTGACGTACCAACCCGATAATGCGGTGCATTTCTTCGTCGGCAGTTTGCACGCCTGCCTGAAACACAATGTCGTCCACCATGGCTTCGGCGGTGCGCCGGAGGTATCCTTCGTCGTCAATATTGCCAATAACGTATTCGGTAAGCAGGCGGTCTTTTTCCGAAAGCTGAAGCAATCCTACCTGATCAATCAGAAATTCGTGAAAGGTCATTCCCACCGAAAATGGAATTTCCTCGTATTTGTCGTCCTTCGACGTGTTGTTGGCTTTTAGTTTATAATCCGGAATGTCATCGTCGGCCATGTATTCGTCCAGATCGATATCATCATTATTGCCCCCATCTTCCTGGTTGAAATCATCTTCATTTTCGGCATCTGTTTCAGCCCCTTCTTCCAACGCCGGGTTTTCCTCCAACTCCTGACGGATGCGCTCTTCCAGCTCCAAAGTAGGCACTTCGAGCATCTTGATAACCTGAATTTGCGCAGGCGAAAGTTTTTGTTGTAACTTCTGTTGTAATTGTTGTTTTAACATGAACGAAATAAATCAGAATAAGCTTTAATGAGGCGCAAAGATACGCTTTTTTCGGAAGAAAATAAAGGAAAGTCGTTGCCATCTCATTTTTCATATAAATGATTTTTTAAATATCCAAGGTCAGTTTTGTCAAATAAAATCTGTAGTTTTGTATCCACAAATTTCAGTGTAGAGATGCGGCATGCCACGTCTCTACAGAAAAAAAATGATAGACCAACCAACCATAGACCGCATTACCGAAACCGCCCAGATACAAGATGTGGTGGGCGATTTTGTTACGCTGCGCAAACGCGGGGTGAACCTGCTTGGTCTGTGTCCTTTTCATAACGAGAAAACGCCATCGTTTACCGTATCGCCTGCCAAGGGCATTTTCAAATGTTTCGGTTGCGGCAAGGGTGGTAACTCGGTGCATTTTATCATGGAGCATGAGCAGCTCAGCTACACCGAAGCGCTAAAATACCTCGCCCGCAAGTACCACATCGAGGTACAGGAACGCGAACTTTCTGCTGAGGAAATGGCTGTGCGCAACGATCGTGAAAGCATGTTGCTGGTTAACGAATTTGCACAAAAACATTTTGCACACACGCTTCACAACCATATCGACGGCAAATCCATTGGTCTCAGCTATTTCCGCGAACGTGGTTTCCGAGAAGATATCATTCAGAAATTCCAGCTTGGTTACTCGCTCGAACAACGTGATGCGTTCACACAATCTGCTCTGAAAGCGGGTTATAACAAAGAATACCTGCTCAAAACCGGTCTAACACTCGAAGGCGATAATAATTACCTTGCCGACCGTTTCCGTGGTCGCGTTATGTTTCCGGTTCATTCCTTGTCGGGAAAAGTGGTGGCATTTGGCGGTCGCATCCTGAAAAAGGATGACAAGATGGCTAAGTATGTCAACTCGCCCGAATCGGAAATTTATCACAAAAGCAACGAACTTTACGGCATCTATTTTGCCAAACAAGCGATTGTAAAACAAGAACGCTGTTTTCTGGTGGAAGGTTATACCGATGTGATTTCGATGCACCAAAGCGGCATTGAAAATGTGGTGGCTTCGTCGGGAACTTCGCTTACACCTGGACAAATCAGGCTTATTCACCGCTTTACCGAAAATGTAACCGTTATTTACGACGGTGATGCAGCCGGTATCAAAGCATCGATTCGTGGCATTGATTTATTGCTCGAAGAAGGGCTGAACATCAAAGTGCTGCTCCTGCCCGATGGTGATGATCCCGATTCGTTTGCCCGCAAAACAAACGCGTCCGATTTTATTGAATACGTGCAGCGTAATGCTTCCGATTTTATCCGCTTCAAAACCAATTTACTGTTGGCTGATGCCGGAAATGACCCGGTAAAACGTGCCGGACTGGTGCTGGACATTGTGCGGAGTATTTCCATAATTCCGAACACGGCTATTCGTGGCGAATACGTGAAAGATTGCAGCACGTTGCTGAATGTCGAAGAGCAAATGCTTTACTACGAAATCAACAAACTCAAGAATAACGAACAGGAGAAAAATGCCACCCGCCGTCAGACTGAAATTACAGATGTTTCCGCACCGGAAGAATCGGAAAGTTTTGTGGCTAAGTCTGCTATTGGTGCCAAATTCGATGCACAGGAACGGCATATTCTGGAAGCGCTGGTGAAATATGGCGATTCTACATTATATCACACCGAAAATGAAAACCTTCCGGTGACAGTTGGCACGTATATTTTATTCGAATTGGAACAGGACAAACTTCAATTCAACAATCCTCTTCATGCTCTGATGATTGATGAATATAGGAATAATGCCGGACAAGAAGGCTTTATTGCTGAGCGGTTTTTCCTGCATCATTCACACAACGAAATCAGCACGCTTACGGCGGATTTGATTTCGGAAAAATATACGTTGAGCAAGATTCACTCGAAAATAAAAAAAGTGGAAACCGATGCAGAACGCCTCGATATTTTGATTCCTCGATTGGTTTTTGAGTACAAAAACAGTGTGTTTATCGACATGATAAAGCAAAAACTAATTGAACTAAAAGCGGCCAACGATTCCAAAAACAACGAATTGTACAAGCAAATCATGCAGGACTGGGATCAGCTGGAAGTGGTGAAAAAACAACTTTCGAAGACGCTGGGGGAAAGAATAATCTTGAAACTTTAGCCCCACCCAACCTCCCCACAGGGGAGGAGAAAGAAAGGTAACAACAATTTTTTATAAACAAAACTAATTAGTTTTCCCCTTTTGGGGGAATTAAAGGGGCACAATGACACTTTTCGACCAAATAATATTCGGACCCATTCACAGTCGCCGGCTGGGACTTTCGCTGGGTGTAAACCTGTTGCCGATTGATGCAAAAATATGTTCGTTCGACTGCATTTACTGCGAATGCGGATTCAATACCAATTTTCAGGAATCGCCTATCCCGACCCGTCAGCAAGTCCGCGAAACGCTGGAAGCAAAATTGATAGAAATGGCTGCCGGAGGACAAATTCCCGACGTGATTACCTATGCCGGAAACGGCGAACCTACCTTGCATCCGGAATTTGAAAGCATTATTGACGATACGATTGAACTCAGGAATAGATTGTGTCCCACAGCCAAAGTCAGCGTGTTGTCCAATTCCACCCGCATTCACAAACCGCACGTTTTCGCGGCGCTGAATAAAGTGGATAACAATATTCTGAAATTTGATTCGGCTATCGATCGCACCATGAAACTGATTGACCGACCGGTTGGAAAACACATCAATGTTGCCTGGTTTATTGACCATTTGAAGAAATTTGAAGGCCGGCTGATTATTCAAACCATGTTTTTACGTGGAGAATTTGAAGGCGAAACATTTGACAACACCACCGATGTGGAAGTGGAAGCATGGCTCAACGCATTAGAAGAAATTCGTCCGCAACAAGTAATGATTTACAGCCTCGACCGCGAAGCACCAACTCAAACCCTTCAAAAAGCCACGCTGGAAGAACTAAATCTGATTGCCGAAAAAGCCCGAGAAAAAGGATTTGATGTTTCGGTGGCAGGATAAACCAAACCTCAAAGAGTGCAGAGCACCTTTGAGAGTTTTTTTGATTTCGGTGACAGGATAAACCAAACCTCAAAGAGTGCGAAGCACCTTTGAGCGTTTAAAATAACCAAACCTCAAAGAGTGCGAAGCACCTTTGAGAGTTTTTTGAGCAAATATTAGGAAACTCTTTTAGGTGCTTCGCACTCTAAAAGGTTTCTTAACTAAAAAAACCTATTTGTTATGGAGAAATCAAGTCTGCAATATGGCGAATATTACCATATTTACAATAGAGGAAATAATAGCGAAATGCTTTTTAAAGAGCATCAGAACCACAAATATTTCCTCTCTTTATACATTAAATATATTGAACCAATTGCAGATACATTAGCGTATTGTTTGATGCCAAATCACATTCATTTTGTTGTTAAAATAAAAGAAGAGAAAGATATTAGATGTTTTGAGGAACTTCAATTATTTCAGGAAAGAGAAACAATAAAAACCAAAGGAAGAAAACCAATTCCATCCACACAATTCTCGCATCTATTCAATACGTATTCCAAGACTATAAATAAACAATATAATCGAACAGGGAGTTTGTTCGAACACCCTTTTGAAAGACGATTAATTGAAAACTTGCCTTATTTACAGCGTTGTATTGCCTACGTTCATAATAATCCGGTTGTAGCTCATCTGGTTGAAGCAATGGAAGATTACACATGGAGCTCATTCAAAGCATTAAAATCAGAATTTCCTACTCACTTGAACAGAGATCTGGTTATGAGCATTTTTGAAGATAAGGAATATTTTAATTTATATCACGGCTCACGAACTGATGAGTTTAAAACGTTGGAATTAAACCTCAAAGAGGGCGGAGCACCTTTGAGAGTTTAAAGCTGAAACTCTTTTGGGTGCTTTGCACTCCAAAAGGTTTCCAATTAGCAGATTATGAAGATTTTAATTTGTCCTTTAAACTGGGGATTGGGTCACGCTACGCGCTGTGTGCCAATTATCCGTCAACTTGTGGCTGATGGTCATGAGGTGGTGATGGTGGCTGATGGTTTTCCGCTGGAATTTCTGAAACAGGAATTTCCGATGCTTCGTTTCATTGAATATCCTTCCTATTCCGTTTATTATTCCCGCCGAAAATCACAGGTTCTGGCTATGCTTCTGAATTTACCTGGAATAATTACCGGTATCATAAAAGAACATCTTTGGTTGAGGAAGCTTCTTCAAAACGAACATTTCGATCAGGTAATTGCTGACAACCGGTTCGGAATGTTTAATAAAAAGATTCATTCGATATATATGACTCACCAGATTATGGTGAAGATGCCCGAATATCTAATCCTATTTGAACCAATTATCTGGCTGTTTCACCGACTGATTATTCATCGTTTTGATGAATGCTGGATTCCTGATGTAGAAGAAAAAGGTGGTTTGTCGGGCGATTTGTCACATAAATATCCGTTGCCTAAAAATGCAAAGTTTATTGGAATACTATCACGTTTTCAGGGAATGGAAAATGTAGAACCTAATACAGATTATGAAGTGGTGGCAGTTATTTCGGGAGTTGAACCACAGCGAACTATTTTTGAAAAAAAGCTGATAAAAAAATATAAAAACAAGTCTTTTCAAACCATTCTCGTTTCAGGTCAACCTCACAAATTGAAGATTGGAAAGAATGTTCATAACATAACTCTTATCTCGCATCTTACGGACGAAGAAATGGCCGCTTTATTTGTTGGAGCAAAGAAAATTGTTTCCCGATCCGGTTATTCGACCATCATGGATTTGGTTACGCTAAATTGTCTTGATAAAGCAGAATTAATTCCAACTCCCGGACAAACCGAACAGGAATATCTTGCTATATTAGTGGCAAGCAGCAAGAGGTAAGCAGTAAGTATAGCACTCCGGAATCATTCAAGCCGACAAACCAATTAACTAATCCTTTGAATATCCGCAAAAGTCCTTTTCACGCCTTTATTATAATGCACATCGGCATAACCAAAAATGACAAACAACCCTTCGCGTGATTTTTGTTTTATTCCCCATTTTTCTCTAAAAAGTCTGGCTTTTTTTCCGTTTTGAATAAACGGATGAACCGCACCGAGCATGCAGGTTCCTAATCCGAGCGATTCTCCAGCAAGCATGGCATACGTAGCTGCAATAATCGGATCGGCAGGATCGTTATAAGCTGAACCGTAGAAATACATGGCAAGTGGCGCATCATAATTTATCCAGTTATTGCCTTTTTCCATATCGTCCACATAAATATCAAAAACAGGTTTGATAAAACTACGCATCATCTCGTCGGTGGGTTTTCCCCAAAACGGTCGCATAAGTGCCATAAACCAATTTGAAGCCATCCAACGGATACTTTTCAGGTAAACAGAAAATTCTTCTGCAAACAGTCGAACCTGTTTTTTGTTTTCCAACACCAACACATGAACATCTGAAGGCGGAATACCCATCGGTGCAGTTTGGGCAGCTTCCAGAATCTGATTGATTTTTTCTATTTCAACTTCTCTTTCTTTAAACTCACGAATACTCCGACGACGATTAAGCATTGCCATCAAACTTTCATACGTCGGAAGTAGCTTCTTATCCGGCAAATCGAATAACTGAACCGGTGCCAGCGTTCGTCCTTCAACAGCAATAACGCCTGTTGGACAAGCCATCATGCAGTGTTCACATGCTACACAACCAAAGATTGAATTGTCACTCAGTTTAACTTTTTTGTCTACTATTTCAAACGAAAAATCAGAGCATGCTTTTACACATTCTCCGCAGCCGGTACACTTGTCAATGTCGATAGTTACTTTGGCTGCTTCTTTGGTTCGTGAAGTTGGAATAGCCATATAATTAATTATAAATGAACGATTAGTAGATAATAATTAAGAGCACAAATATAATGTTTTTTATTAAATGAAATAAAAAACCGTTGAGAAATTTTCAATGAATTGAATTTCCTCAACGGTGATTGTTAACTAACAGACACACTTTTATTATACTAAAACTTATCTTCTTTCCGAATTATTTGAAGAGCGGTTTGATCTTTCAACCTTAGGAGATGGTTCTCTGTTATTGTTGCTCTGAGGTTGTCTTTGTTCTACCGATCTGTTTTCAGTCTGACGGGGTTGTTGATTTACAACCGGGGCAGGTCTGGAATTATTGTTTTCGCGATTTACACTTGGTTGCCTGTTTTCGTTGTTTGGCTGACGTTGATACGTATTGTTCTGCTGATTCCTGTTAACCTGAGGTGTCGGCTGAGTGTAAGTTGGCGTGTTGCGGTTCACCTGAGGGGTTGACGGTTGTGAGTATCTTTCGTTGTTACGTTCCACACGACCATTGTTGTTTTGTGTATTATTTCTGTTTTCGTAATTTTGATTTCTGGTTGTTCTGTTCTGGTAAATGTCATCATCGTTACGGCTGGTTCTTGGCATTGATGAAGGGCTCACATTTCGTTGTTGATTTTCGCCAGTCCGGGTGGAATTCGATTTCCTTTGTACTGACTCATTTCTTTGATAAGCAGAACGACTTGGCAAACTAGATCTGGTATTAAACTCGTTTTTATTCTGGACATTTTCATTTCGTCTGTTAAATGTTCTGTCTGGATAACGGGTTGCATAATCGTTTCTGCTTACGGAATTTCGTAATCTATAGGCATAATCATCACGGTGTGTATTTGTGTAATAATAGTGGTGATCTTGATTAATATGACGATTGATATGAGACATATAATAGTCTACTTCGAATGGGTTACGATAGCGATAGTAGCTTGGATAATATCCCCAATAATAGGGCGAATACCAACTTTGATAATTGTATCCCCAAAAGAATGAGAAAATTGAAGGTGTATAAACGTAAACCGGTTCGATAATGTAATCGTTACCATATATATAAGGATCGCCGATTACCTGAACACTGGTTTTATTGTTGTTTTTTTCAACTACAATGGTTGCAACATCCTGATACACATCTTTATCCAAAACAGACTGAATAACTACAACATGCACATTGTTTTCGGTGTTTTCAACTACGCGAAGGTAATCAACCTCACCATCGTTGTTTAAATCCAGATTCGAAATCTGACTGTCATAATCGTTTAATCTTCTTTCGAAATCGCCCAAATCTTTCGATTCGCCGAAAGCAGAAGCTACAGCCTGCAAATCGAGATTATTACTGATATCATTGCTTTGAGCCTCAACAGTAATTTTTTTCTGTGCCATACATTGAGCGGTTGTCAGAATGAATACCACTAACAGGCTTGCTAATTTTGTTTTCATGATCGTAATTTTTAGCTGTAAATAAATAGGTTCGATTTTATTGATTGTAAATTTCAAACGGTTGAAACTATTCTTTCAATTACTGTGCCAAAATTCATTCCCAATTGAAAAGCTACATTTACAGGCAATTAACAGCGAATATAAAAATTCAAACTTGCAGAGTTTTTCATTATCTTTGCAAAAAGCTTTTGAAAGTATGAACTCATTGGATATGTTTCTTTTAATTCCTGTTGCTGCGGGGTTTGTT